>JBPCLZ010000148.1:0-66331 GCA_051002775.1 Pyrinomonadaceae bacterium
CCGTCGTAGCGGCCAAGAAGTTTTAGAAGATTCTCAGCCGCGTAAGGTCCAACGCCCTTAACTCCACGCATTTCTTTTATGAGCTCAGCCGTAGATAACGGGCTGTGGAGCCACTGCTCAACATCCAGGTTGCCGGACGCCACGCGATCGGCCAGTTCCTTGAAATAAGGCGCGCGATAACCCGCCCGCACTTCGTTTGTATAAAACTTCAAAGGCATCGAGGCCATCGTTTCCGGAGTAGGAAAGGTGCGGCGGCCATCCTTTGATTCACGTCCAAGATTTTGCACCAGTCCCGTCACCATTTTTTCTGTGAGTGCCCACGAACAATTCGTAGTACAGATCATTTTCACCAGGTCCTCGAAAACCGTGGGCGAGCGAAGCAAGCGGCCGGCGCCCTGGCTGGCGACCCAGGCGAATTCGGTTTCATTAGCCATGAGCCCATAGAACTGGGCCATGTCGTCATCCAGCCGAAGCATGTGGCGTACGTCGGCGATCACCTTGTTTGCAGAACGTTGACTGAGCCGGCGAGAAGTTTCTATGCGCAAATGCCGGCCTTTTGCCGTCAGCGCGATGGTTACGGGCTGCTCGTCTTTCAAGTCCAGCGCGCGGCGCAGTGTCCAGTTCTCCCGATCTATTTCAAAGGGCAAAAGTTCGCACCAGCCGTGACTGATGGCTGTTCGCTTGAAGCTGAAATCCCGGGGGGTCGCGATGGCTAGTTCCATTCAGTTAGTAACCTCGGCACAATTTTGGGAAGCCTCACTTCGATAGAATTCTCTTCCAGAAACAGATTATGTTCACGAATAGAATCTAATCGCAAAGATGAGTGCCGGGGTTTGTAAAAAACAGGCATACTTGCCTGTCCATTTTCTGAAGGTGGACAAGCAGGAATGCCTGTCCTACAACTTTGTATGCTTCGACTGCGGTCAAGCTGAATCTTGACAGCAATGCGATGTGAAGCCTAAACTGGCCCTACTTGAAAATAGAATATTGGAAGGCTGTACTCGCGCCTCCCTAATACTCGGGAGAAGGCGAGAGTGGAGTCAAATTACGTGACTCTCTACAGTACGCCCGGCGAACTTAAGCGCCGCTTCCGACGATAGTTAAGACCGGAGCTTTCCGGTTTCTCGCCCCACCGGGCCTACAATAACCCGCGTGGGGCGATGTCGTTTTGAGCTCTTAATTCTGGAATTTAGAATCTGGAATTGGAATCTGAGATCTGCTTCGTGAATTGGCAATCCGCTGCCCGCGCTTCATCGTAAGCTACATATCGGGAAAACGGACAGATAGGAATCTCCGTCCTACCTCACATAAATCGGGTTGGAAATTATCCACGGCTGATCGCTGACCGGCCCCGGTAGTTGCGGCAGGTAAACCTCGACTCGATAGCTTCCCTTTTCGGCTACGGCGTAGTCCTTCTCCTTGGTGCCACCTTCGTCGTTGAAAACCTTGCCGTCCTTTAACAAAACCACACGGGCACTGACAGGCACCTGAACCGACAGGGTAACTCCATTGCCGAGGACGATTTCATCGCCTTGAATCTTCTGATCGCTCCCGTTTGTTGCTTCAAACCTAAAGCCTCGGGTGTCCCCAAAAAGATCGAAGCCGATAAAGCAATGGCCCGCGCCAAAAGCCTGCAGCAAACTCGCGGAATTCAGCGGTTCACCACTGGCGATCAAAACGTGCATTTGTACCAGACGAAAACTGCGCTCGTAGGGATCGACCTTGAAGCCGAGCAAAGTTTTACCGGAAGCGTCGTTCAAACTTAGTCCAACATTCGCATGCGCGTCATTTCCGGCAGTTGCCACCAACCGTCTGCCTGTCAGGCTAATCGCTTCATCCCAGCGCCTCAGATTTTCAGCGGGTCGCGTATAGAACCTTGCGAGCAATAGATCGGGATAACTGCGGTAGGACCACAGGCCATCGAAAAACATAACTAAAGAGTTGATGTGCTTCGCATTTGTGTACACGTTGTACACCTCGACGCCGTCATAGCCCGACTCGTTCCAGCTCTTGAATTCCGGCGGGTAAGCAACCAGGGCCAGCGCGGTTCTCCCCCTCGTGCGCGCGAGCAAATCCTGTATCGAAACACCTTCGGTGAAATTGGCCATCTCATCGCCCGGCAAAATCAGTAGTCTCTCTTTGTCAACGCTCACCTCATTCCCATTTATAAACAGAACACCGCTGTGAACGTCCTTCAAAGTCATTGCTGCAGTATTGAAATTTGCGGAGGTGTGTTCCGTCATCACGACAAAGTCGAGTTGGTTTTGTTTTGCCGCCGTGATGATCTCTTCAAAGCCGCCGGCACTGTGTCCTCCCAAAAAACTGTGCACATGCACGACGCCTTTGTATTCGACAAACTTGTCGTCCGGCTTCGGTTGACGTTGCTGGTTGATCTGTTGAATGACGGCCTGAAGGCGGCCAAGTCGATAACGGCGATATGCAAAGGGAGTCTGCGAGCAGATTATTAAGCCCAGCAGTACCAGGAAAACTTTCTGCCAACGTTTCATAGGAAGGAGCTAACTCTCAAAATCCACCGAGGCAACGTGTTCGCTGATAGTTCTCCCAAACTCAGCAACTTTTATATGTTCTGGATGAATCGTGTAGGCATCCAAGGCGGCGCGATCGATAAAAGTGGCCACCAAACCCGTGTCATACGAGCGCGGCAAGAGTAGTGTGTCGAAGCCAACAGCCAGGCTTTGCAATTCGGGAATGACGTGAGCGAGACGACGAAGCAAGGCAACATGTTCAGCGCGGACATCCGCGCCAACATCGGCCCGATATTTCCAAATTACGACATGAGTCAACATTGATTTCTCATTACTGGGGTTGTGTTAAGGCGTCAGCAACCTTAACTGTTCGTTCAATAATTCCCAAACCTGCCGCACGTGGCTTTCGCTGGTGCGAATATTACCGATTGAGAGTCGCAAGGTGATTTTGTCGTCCAGCTTTGTATGCGAAAGCAATGCTTTGCCGGTCGCATTTACGCCGTGCATGATCGCCTCGTTCAAAACGTCGAGACGTGCTTCACGCGCCACCGGCGTAACGCTCGGGAGCTCCGGACAAGCTCGAAAACAAACCAAAGCAAAAGGGAGCGGCGCCATCAGCTCCCAGTCGCTGCTCTCTTCAACCCAGGAAGCAAACAGTTTCGCCAACCGGCAATGCTCGCGTATGCGAGCGGCGAGGCCATCGTGACCAAAGTAGCGAATAATCATCCACAACTTCAGCGCGCGAAAGCGACGTCCAAGCTGCACGCCGTAATCCGATCCGCTGCGCACTTGTTCCTGTTCCGGCGTTCGCAGGTATTCCGGCACTAATGAAAAAGCGCGTCTCAGCAAATTCAAATGCCGGCAGTAAAGAACCGACAAGTCGAACGGTGTGAACAACCACTTGTGGGGATTGACAGCGAGCGAATCCGCGCGCTCGCAACCAGCCAAAACATGGCGGAGCTCGGGCACAACCGCTGCGGAGCCCGCATACGCCGCGTCAACGTGCAGCCACATCGCATGCTGCTCGCCGATGGGAATAATCTCCCGCACCGGATCGATGCTTGAGGTTGACGTCGTTCCAACCGTCGCCACTATGCAAAACGGAAGGAAACCCGCGCGCTTGTCTTCGTCAATGGCTGCGGCCAATGCCTGCGTGTCCATGCGGAATTCGGCGTCAGTCGGAATTTTTCGCAACGCGCGTTGACCCAGACCCAGCGTTATGATCCCTTTGTCGATTGAAGAATGTGCTTGTTCGGAAGCATAAACCCGCAAAAGCGGCAGGTCAGCGCGACCGCTCATTCCCTCTTCACGAATGCGCTGTTCAACGCCTTCGCGGGCCGCGGCGATTGCGTGCATGCTCGAGACGGAAGCTGTGTCGTAAATGATGCCGGTCAAACCCTCGTCGAGTCCCATCATCTGCCGCAGCCAATCGAGTGTTACTTCTTCCAGTTCGGTAGAGGCGGGCGAAGTTCGCCACAGCATCGCTTTATTATCAAAGGCGGCGCTGAGCAATTCCCCGAAGATTCCCGGCGCGGACGTCGAAGTCGCGAAGTATGCAAAGAACGAGGGATGACTCCAGTGCGTCAGCGCCGGAACAATGAACCGGTCAACATCAGCCAGGATCTGGTCCATTGGCTCACCGGTTTGGGGCGGAGACGCAGGCAATTGCGCTATCAGATCGCCCGGCTCGATCTGCGAGAGTACCGGCATCTCTTCGATGTGTTCGAAGTAGTTGGCAATCCAATCGATCAATTCGTGGCCGTGGCGGCGAAACTCTGCGGCGTCCATGTCGCCCAGCGACGGGGAGAGTTTTGTTGGCGATTCACTCATCGGCGCGAGTCTAGATGAGACAGGAAGTAATTTCCAACTTTAGCGCTACATAGTTTGCGCGAATAACTCACTCGAAGCTATTATGCAGGCTCGATTTAAGCTGACATTAAGCTTTGCCCGATGGCCTGCGGCAGTTCGCGGCTCTGGCTCCCTAACAGATGTCGGTCGCCAATAAAAACCTTTTGCTTGAGTGAGGAAAACATGAAAAGAATTCTGCTTTCGCTTGGACTGATTGCATCTCTCCTTTTTGTCTTTGCCTGTGAACGCAAAGGTGGGCCAGGAGTTGGCGGCAACTCTGGACCTATCCTGGTCGGCTATTACGGAGACCTTACGGGACGCACTTCAAACTTCGGACAGTCAACCAAGAACGGCGTTGAGATGGCTGCCGACGAGATTAACAAAGCGGGCGGAATCAATGGCCGGCAGATTACAATTCTTTCCGAAGACGACGAAGGCCGCCCGGAAAAAGCTGCGACAGTTGTAACGAAGCTTATCGATCAGGATCGCGTTGTAGCGTTGCTTGGTGAAGTCGCCTCTGGAAATACATTGGCAGCCGCGCCCAAGGCACAGGCCTCAAAGGTCCCGATGATTTCACCATCGTCGACGAATCCGGCAGTGACGCAAGTCGGTGACTATATTTCTCGCGTGTGTTTTATCGATCCGTTTCAAGGCGACGTGATGGCCAAGTTTGCCGCCAACACGTTAAAGGCAAAGACGGCCGCGGTGATGCTCGATTTCAACTCGCCTTATAGTCGCGGCCTGAAAGAATTCTTCGAAGCAAGTTTTAAGAGATTGGGCGGGCAAATCGTTGACGAACAGTCTTACACTCAGGGCGATCGGGATTACAAAGGACAACTCACTGCCATTCGTTCAAAGAATCCCGACGTGATCTATGTCCCCGGGTACTATGGCGAAGTAGGTGTCATCGCCAAACAAGCTAAGCAACTGGATATCAAAGCGCCCCTGCTGGGCGGAGATGGTTGGGATTCGACGCAGCTGTGGGATCTGGGCGGTGACGCCTTGAATGGCGATTTCATTTCTAACCACTATTCAGTCGATGATCCCTCGCCCGCTATTCAAAAGTTTGTGGCCGATTACAAGGCACGATATGGCAACGTTCCTGACGCGCTAGCGGCCCTCGGGTACGATGCGATGCAAGTTCTCGCCGATTCGATCAGACGTGCGGGGACCACAGAGGGACCACAACTGAAGGACGCTATTGCCGCAACGAAAAATTTTGTCGGTGTAACCGGAACTATCACTCTTGATAAAGACCGCAATGCCGTCAAGCCTGCAGTCGTGCTCAAACTGCAGGACAGGAAATACATTTACGTCGAGACAATTTATCCCGAAGGAATGACGGCGCCTGCAACTTCGCCGGCAGCTCCCGCAACCTCAGGCACTTCGCCTGGTACGACTGCGCCTGGGTCGTCTCCGGCTAAAGCCGCTTCGCCTGATCTTGAAACACAGGCAACTCCCCAATAACCACCTGGCGAAGCTTCAATGGACACTTTCGTACAGCAACTAATTAACGGCCTGACGATAGGCGCGATTTACGCGCTTATCGCCCTGGGCTACACGATGGTCTACGGCATCTTGCGCCTGATCAACTTTGCGCACGGCGACATTTACATGGTGGGCGCGTTCGTGGGTTATTTTTTGGCGTTCCAACTTGGTTTCGCCACTGGACCATCGATCGTGGGTCTCACCGTGGTGTTAGTGGCCTCAATGATTGTGGCGGCGTTGGTGGGAATGGCAATTGAGCGCTTTGCGTATCGTCCGATTCGAAAGTACGCGCGCATGACTACGTTGATCACAGCCATCGGCGTGTCGCTATTGATAGAGAATCTGTTTGTCGCGCGGCTGGGCGCAGCGCCGCGCGCTTTTCCGCAGCTGCTTCGCGAGGAAAGTTACACTCTGTTTGGTAATGCCGCGATTTCCAAGTCGCAGATACTGATCTTTGCAGTGTCGGTCGCGCTGATGATTCTGCTGCAGTGGGTAATCTTCAAGACTAAAGTTGGTACGGCGATGCGTGCCGTCTCGTTCAATCTTAACTCGGCAAAGTTAATGGGCATCAACACCGACTTTATTATTTCATTTACCTTTGCGCTCGGTTCGGCGCTGGCGGCAGCAGGCGGCGTGCTCACCGCGCAATACAACCCGCAGATTGATCCTTTGATGGGAATTATCACTGGTCTAAAAGCCTTCGTGGCCGCCGTGCTAGGCGGCATTGGCAACGTTCCGGGCGCGGTACTTGGCGGGCTGCTCATTGGCCTCGCGGAAACTTTCGTCGTTGGTTATGGACAGAACGTGGGTATCCCGACCACCTTTCGCGATGCAGTTGCCTTCGCAATCCTGATTCTCGTTCTGCTATTTCGACCGACGGGCTTGCTGGGCTCGACGGTCCAAGAGAAAGTCTAGTTATTGCCGATTGCCGATTTCCAATTTCCGATTAGGACCGACTAGTTCTCTCTTTCAATCGGCAATCGGAAATCGGCAATCGGAAATTTACACATGCCTGTTTTAGTCAAACGTCTGCTCGCCGCCCTGGTTATCGTCCTGCTGCTAATCGCCATGAATTCGTACATGAGCGAGGCAGGACTGTTTGGCTTTGGTGTGCCGCCGTATTACGCGCGCGTCATCATGCTGGCGGGCATCAATATCATTCTCGCCGTCTCGCTAAATCTAATCACAGGTTTCACCGGCCAGTTTTCCATCGGTCATGCGGGCTTCATGGCGGTGGGCGCTTACAGCTCGGCTTACCTTACGGTTTACTACGCTCAGGCGTGGGAACGATCGCTGGGTGCAATCGTCGGCGGCAGCTTGGCCCACGCATTGATTTTCTTACTGGCGATTCTTGTCGGCGCGATTGTCGCTGCAGTCGCAGGGTTGATCGTGGGCATTCCCTCGTTGCGCCTGCGCGGTGATTACCTGGCGATCGTTACCCTGGGCTTCGCCGAAATCATTCGCATCGTGATTTTGAACATCGACAAAGTGGGCGGCGCGACTGGCTTCACTGTCCCCGCATACACCAACTTTCTCTGGGTGGGCGCTTTTGTCATTGTCACAATAGTCATTGTTTACAACATCGTGCATTCCGACATTGGTCGCGCACTCGTTTCCATTCGCGAGGATGAACTGGCGGCCGAAGCCATGGGCATCAACACCACGCGCTACAAAGTGCTCGCCTTTGTCATTAGCTCAGCGCTGGCCGGCATGGCTGGGGTTTTATTCGGACACTACACGTCATTTCTAAGCACGAACGATTTTCAGTTCATCCGCTCGTTTGAAATCATCATCATGATTGTGCTTGGTGGCATGGGCTCGATGACCGGGGCGGTGTTTGGTGCAATAGTTATTACAATTATGCCGGAACTGCTGCGACAACTTCCTGGAGATCTTTCGCGCTACCGGCTGGTCGTTTACTCCGCGCTTTTGATCCTGATCATGCTGACCCGGCCGCAGGGCATTCTGGGAACCAGAGAGTTCGGCTTGTCCTGGTTAAAGCGCGCGCGTCGCCGCCCCGAGGGCGACAAGCCAGTCGGCTCTGGTGGCGTGTCAATCGCTGAAAAAGGACCTCCTTCTGCAATTGATCGTGGGAAAGAGACTAAGAACCAATGAGCGGCACACCCGAACAGGACATAGTCAAAGCCACCAAAGAGGAATCGGTGCTCACCGAGGCTGCGCGCGTGGTTGGCAGTCACCAGGGCCGCGCCTTTGATGTGAACGCGCGAATTATTGATGCGCCGCTGGAAACCATCAAGTGCACAATTCAATTCGGCGGCCTGGTGGCAGTGAACGCGCTCGACATGAGTGTGCGGCGTGGTGAGATTTACGGGTTGATTGGACCAAATGGCGCCGGCAAGACAACTGTCTTCAATTTGCTCACCGGCGTTTATAAACCAACGTCGGGCGAAATTTATTTTCAGGGCAAACGCATTGACGGTCTCCGTTCCTATGAAATTTCGCGTCGCGGCGTCTCGCGCACGTTTCAAAATATCCGCCTCTTCCCGAGCATGTCTGTGCTGGAAAACGTGATGACGGCCTGTCATCGTCACGCGAGACAAACTCTATTCGACGCCATCATTCGCTCGCCGCGCTTTGAGCGGGATGAAAAAGAGCACCGCGAGTTTGCTTTGGAGTTGTTGGAGATTTTCGATCTCGCTCGCGTTAAAGATGAGGGCGGGACGAGTTTACCTTATGGAAGTCAGCGCCGGCTGGAGATCGTGCGTGCGCTGGCCACGCGTCCACAGTTGCTGCTGCTTGATGAGCCTGCCGCTGGCATGAACCCTTCAGAGCAGGAAGATCTCATGCGCTTGATTCAACGAATCCGAGATCGTTTTTCACTTACCATTCTGCTGGTGGAACACAACATGAAAGTGGTGATGGGCGTCTGCGAGCGGATTCAGGTTTTAGATTATGGCAAGTCGATCGCGCTTGGTTTACCTGAACAGATCAAGAACGATCCGAAAGTCATTGAAGCGTATCTTGGGGACTAGGACTTTGGTCTTTGGTCTTTGCTTGTATTCCGAAAGTAAATCTCAGATTGATTACCAAGTCCAAAGACCGAAGGCCAAAAACCCAAGACCAATTTCAGAAGAAGCTATGCTCACTCTAGATAACGTGTCAGTTAACTACGGCGCCATCGAAGCGCTGACCGGAATCTCGATGCATGTCGAGCAGGGCGAAGTCGTGACTTTGATTGGCGCAAATGGCGCCGGCAAGACCACGACGTTGCGCACTATCACCGGGCTGCTGCAACCGCGCGCCGGGTCGATTAAGTTCGAAGGCGAGGAAATCGGCGGAAAGCCAACCCATAAACTAGTAGCGCGTGGTATTTCAATGTCGCCTGAAGGCCGCGGCGTTTTTGCCAACTTGTCTGTCCGCGAAAATCTTCAGATGGGCGCCTACCTCAAAAAAAACAAGAGCGAGATTGCGGAAGACATGGACCACGCGTTTCAAATGTTTCCGCGCCTGAAAGAACGTGAGTCACAAAAGGCAGGTACGCTTTCCGGCGGCGAGCAACAGATGCTGGCGATCGGTCGTGCCCTGATGTCGCGACCTCGTCTGCTGCTGCTTGATGAACCTTCGCTAGGGCTTGCGCCGCTCGTCGTTCACACAATCTTCGAAGCGATTGATGAGATTCGCGGCAAGGGAACAACGATTTTGCTGGTTGAACAAAACGCACACGCCGCCCTGGGCCACTCTGATCGCGCTTATGTTTTGGAAACCGGTAGGATTGTTATGGAAGGACCTTCAAAAGACCTCGCCGCCGATCCGCGAATCAAAGAAGCCTACCTCGGCGAGTAATTCAAACTAGCTTGCGGGCCGACGCCAAAGCTTCGGCAACTCGCGCCGGAGCTGTCCCACCAATCTGAGACTTACTAGCCAGCGTTTGCTCGAGCGCCAGCGATTTAAAAACATCGCTTTCTATTTTGTTTGACAGGGCACTCAGATCATCCAACAGTAGTTCGTCGAGCTCGACGCCCCTTTCTATGGCCTCTAGAACTGCCTTACCTACTGTTTCATGCGCCTCGCGAAAAGGCATGCCTTTGCGCACCAAATAATCGGCAAGCTCTGTCGCGTTCATCATTCCCTGGATCGCAGCGGTTCGCATGCGCTCGCGATTGAGCGACAGGGCTTGTAGAACGATGGTGCTGACTTCAAGACTTCCTGCCGTAGTATCAAACGCATCAAACACCGCTTCTTTGTCTTCCTGCATGTCCTTGTTATAAGCAAGCGGCAATCCTTTCAAGGTTGTCAGCAAAGCCATCAGGTCGCCAAAAACACGGCCAGCCTTTCCACGCACCAGTTCCACTGAATCCGGGTTCTTTTTTTGCGGCATCAAACTCGAGCCGGTTGCCACTGCGTCGCTCAATTCAAAAAAACCGAATTCGGCCGTTGCGTAAAGAATAATTTCTTCCGCCAGGCGCGAAAGATGGACCATGATAAGCGAGCAGGCACTTGTGAACTCAACACAGAAATCACGATCGCTGACAGCGTCAATGCTGTTGCGAGTTACGCCGTCGAATCCCAACTCGCGGGCCACAGCTTCGCGATCGATCGGAAATGAGGTGCCGGCGATTGCAGCCGAGCCAAGCGGCAGAACATTCACGCGCTTGCGAACTTCCGCGAGTCGTTCTCGATCTCGCGTCAACATCTCAAAGTAGGCAAGACACCAATGAGCAAAAAGAATTGGTTGCGCCCGTTGCAGGTGGGTATACCCGGGCAGCACGGTTTCAATTTCCTTGTCTGCGAGATCCAGGATGGCCTCCTGGGTTTGTCTCACTTGCCCAGACAAATCGTCAATCGCGTCTCGCAACCAAAGCCGCAGGTCAGTGGCGACCTGATCGTTGCGGCTGCGGCCGGTGTGCAACTTTCGTCCGGGCTCGCCAATCAATTGCACCAGACGCGCCTCAACAAATGAATGGACGTCTTCAGCCGGATCGTCAAAATCACCAGCTTGGCCGGCCGCTTCAGCGAGTATTGATTGCAGGCCGGTGATAATTTTTTCCGCTTCCGGCATGGTAAGCACACCCGCGCTGCGCAACGCGTTGCAATGTGCGATGCTCCCACGGATGTCTGCTTCAAAAAGCCGCTGGTCGAAGGAAAACGACGAATTGAACTTCGCAAACGACGGGTCCGCCGCGCCCGTAAACCTTCCGCCCCAAAGTTTTTTGTCCAAAGTCATCGTGCGTCGTGTCCTTGACCACCAGCCATCTCAATTGCTAGTTTATGCATCTATGCACTTGTTATGCAAATAGATTGCATAGAATTGGGCTAAATTGAGAAAAAGCCTACGTCAAAAGAAGTTGTTAAGTCTGGTGCGCGCTAAGCCATTTGCGAACCAGGCGGAGTTGCGTGATTCGCTTGAGCGCGCCGGTTTTGCTACCACGCAGCCGAGCCTTTCACGCGACCTGGAAGAGCTGGGCATTGTAAAGCATCGCGGCCATTACGCGATCCCGAAAACTAATGGCAGCGCGGCGCGCGGGCTGCTGAGTCTCGATTTGTGTGGCGAGAACCTGGTGATAGCGCGAACTGAACCCGGCCTCGCGTCCGGCGTGGCTGTGGAAATTGATGGCGCCGTGATACCTGAAATCGTCGGCACGTTAGCAGGGGAGGACACGATCTTCATTGCCGCCCCCGATGCGAAGGCGCAGCGCGTCGCGATGAAAAAGATTTGGGATCTGTTTGGTTGATCTCTGTGCGTCCTCTGAGTTCTCTGTGTCTCTGTGGTGAATGGCCTTCCAGCAAACAGTCACCACCGAGGCACAAAGAACACAGAGGACCTGCAGAGGCGCAGCAAGGATAAATTGAGACTCGATGAGCGAAAAGAAAATAAACAAAATTGTTCTGGCCTATTCAGGCGGACTCGACACGTCGGTAATGCTGCGCTGGCTGAAGGAGCGTTACGGCTGTGAAGTGGTCTGCTACTGCGCCGACGTCGGCCAGGGCGACGAACTCAGCGGTCTTGAAGAAAAAGCACTCAAGTCCGGTGCGTCGAAACTTTACGTTGAAGATCTGCGCGAAGAGTTTATTCGCGAATACGTTTGGACTGCAGTTAAGGCCAACGCGATCTATGAAGGTGTTTATTTACTCGGCACTTCCCTCGCGCGTCCGGTAATCGCGAAACGGCAAATCGAAATCGCGCAGAAGGAAGGCGCCGACGCAGTAGCGCACGGTGCCACCGGCAAAGGAAACGACCAGGTGCGTTTCGAACTTACTTACTACTCGCTGAAACCTGATATCCGGGTGGTAGCTCCCTGGCGCGAGTGGGAGTTCAAAGGCCGCAGCGATCTGATCGCCTATGCGAAGCAATACGACATTCCGGTTACGGCCACGCAGCAAAAGCCCTACTCGACCGATCGCAACTTGATGCATGTCTCGTATGAGGGTGGGATTTTGGAAGATCCATGGGCCGAGCCACCCGAGGACATTTTTCAAATGACGCGTTCGCCTGAAGCTGCCGCTTCGGAAGCCGAATACCTAGAGTTGTCGTTCGAGCAAGGTGAGCCCGTGGCAATCAATGGGCAGAAACTTGGCCCGGTCGCGCTGCTGGAACGTCTAAACAGATCGGGCGGTGACCATGGCATTGGCCGGGTTGACCTAGTTGAAAATCGTTTTGTCGGCATGAAGTCTCGCGGCGTATACGAAACGCCCGGGGTAACGATTCTACAGGCAGCGCATCGCGCGCTCGAATCCATCACGCTCGACCGCGAGGTAATGCACCTGCGCGATTCGTTGAGCGTGAAGTTTGCGGAAAGTGTTTATTACGGTTTCTGGTTTGCTCCCGAGTTTGCGTTGATGCGCAAGCTGATCGATGAGACGCAACAGAATGTGACGGGCGATGTGCGTTTGAAACTCTTTCGCGGCAACACAATCGTCGTCGGGCGCCGCTCGCCGCATTCGTTATACGACGAAAGTGTTGCTACGTTTGAAGCAGACACTGTTTATAACCAGCGCGACGCCGAGGGTTTCATCAAACTAAACGCGCTGCGACTGCGATTAGGAAGCAAGGGCCAGGTCGGTTAAGGCGGAACTATGAAAATATTCAGCGAACAAATCAAAATTATCGAGGTCGACAAAATCGGCTCGGCTACCTCGCCGCTCGGTCTGAACCGGACTATTGAGATGTGCGGGTCGTTAAAGTTGCCGGCTGCGGGCGATGTGGTTGTTGTGCGCGCGCTGACTGACAGCGCCACCTATAACATGCTCGAACTGCCCAGCGGGCGTCTTGCGAAAATCAATCCCGGTGATGTGCTTGTTGGTGTGCTTGGCAGGCGCCGGGCATTGAAGGGCTTCATGGGCGACGTGCCGAAAACAGTTGCAGTTGGCTATCAACTGCATTTGCTGAACATGGGCGGAGTCATCGGAATCAGTACCGGGCATCATTCGGGTTTGAGCGATGCCATCAAGGTTGAGGTGCTTGGCTTCGCATGCGGTGCAAATGCCAACCAGCTGAACATCGCGGATGCTGCGCTGCCGGTGCAGACCGAGCTAACCGAAACCGCGCCCCTAATAATCATTGCCGGCACCTGCATGAACAGCGGCAAGACCTACGCCGCCACTGAGCTGATTAAACAAGCGACACGGGCAGGTCTGCGTGTGGCCGCAGCAAAACTGTCGGGCATCGCTTGCTTGCGCGACACGCTGAACATGTCCGACCACGGTGCGATTGCAACCGCGAGTTTCCTTGATTGCGGTTTGCCATCAACGGTGGGCGCCACTGACCTGCCGTCTGTCGCCAAGACGATCATTGCACGACTAAATGAGAGCAACGCTGATCTGATTGTGGTCGAGTTGGGGGACGGGCTACTGGGCGGCTATTCAGTGGAGACAGTTTTCGATGATCCGCAAATAAGAGAAGCCACCGCTGCGATCATCTTCTGTGCATCCGATTACGTTGGCGCGTGGGGAGGAATCGAACTAATGCGCCGGCGTGGAATCGAAATCGACGTCATCGCCGGTTCCGTGACCGACGCGCAGATGGGCCAGGACTACATCGAGAAAGAGTTTGGCGTGCCGGCGGCCAACGCACGACGCGATGGCGCAAGATTGTTTGAACTGATCAAACCCAAAGTTTCGAGTTTCGAGTTTCGAGTTTCGAGTTCGAAGCAGGAAACGTCGAACCACGCGGCTGCACAGGATCAGAACTCCACCGAGAAAGTTTTGGCTTAGTGAACTCGAAACTTCAAAACTCAAAACTCCGTGTCGCAATCTATGGCGGATCGGGTTATGGCGGCTCGGAATTGCTGCGCATTCTGCTGTTGCATCCGAATGTCGAGATCAGTTTTGTTACTGCCAACGAACAGGCAGGCAAGCATGTTAGTGAAGTTCATCGCAATCTCGCAGGGTTAACGGATCTTGTTTTCGCTGCTGCAAGTGAAGCATCACCGCTGACCGAGGTAGATTGTGTTTTTCTTGCGCTGCCGCATGGCCAGGCTATGGATGTCGTGCCTTCGTTGCCGTCGCACGTGAAAGCAATCGATTTGTCCGGCGATTTTCGCCTTAGTGATCGGGAGGAATTTGAAAAGCACTACGCTCGTCCGCACACGGCGATGTCTTCGCAAGCGGAGTTTGTTTACGGACTGACGGAAACAAACCGAGAGAAGATTGGAACCGCGCGGCTGATTGCGAACCCAGGTTGCTTTGCTACAGCCACATTACTTGGTCTGGCGCCCCTGGCGGCGAATGGGGAGATTAATGGCCGCGTGATCGTGGACGCCAAGACAGGTTCCTCCGGTTCCGGCGCCAAGGCAGCGTCTAACACACATCATCCGCAGCGCATGAATTCGTTCTACGCCTACAAGCCTTTTACGCATCAACACGTTCCTGAGATCGAACAGGAGCTGCGCTCGATTGGCGACTGGACCAGCGAGTTGGTTTTCATGACGCACTCGCTGCCAGTCTCGCGCGGCATATTCGCGTCCATCTACATTGAGACGAAACGTGAACTGAGCGAGCAGCAGCTGCGCACCATGTATAACGGGTTCTATCGCGATTCGTTTTTTGTGCGGCTGGTTGAGGGTTCGCCGGACATCAACTGGGTGAAGACAACAAATTTCTGCGATCTTGGGTTTGCAACGCGCGGGCGGAGCGTAGTTGTGTTTTCTGCTATCGACAATCTGGTAAAAGGCGCTGCGGGCCAGGCAGTGCAGAACATGAATTTAATGTTTGGACTCGAAGAGAAAACGGGCTTGATGTTAGTGGGAACCAATCCATGAGTGAACTTGGCGCCAGCGGCGCAGCCAGGTTGGGAATATTGTATGAACGGAGAATTGGACAGGCTTCGTTGCCTCCAGGTCGGGAAGGTGGGTTTACCCCCGCTCTGCGTCGTCTGTAGAAGAACTCCCAAACCAGCGGGCGCAAGCGACCCTTCCTAACCCTGAGACTGCTCAGCATTTGAGTTTATATGAAAGCACCGGCTGCACAATTTGAAGAAGTCAGAGAGTGCGAGGATCAGTTTCAACTGGCAACTTACAAGAAGATGCCAATAGTTGCTGCGCGCGGCGAAGGTGTTTGGATTTACACTGCCGATGGTGAGCGCTACCTGGATTTGTACGGTGGACATGCGGTAGCAGCCACGGGTCATTGCCATCCGCATGTAGTGGCCGCAATTCGCGAGCAGGCAGAAAGGCTCTTGTTTTATTCGAACCTCGTTTATTCGGAAGCCCGCGCACGCGCGGCTGCAAAGCTGATTTCAATCGCACCCGAGCCGCTGAGCAAAGTTTTCTTTTGTAACTCCGGTACCGAAGCCAACGAAAACGCGATGCGCATGGCGCGCATGAAAACCGGCCGCGAAAATATCATCACGTTTTCGGGCGGCTTTCACGGACGTACTGCTGATTCGATAAGCGCCACGTTCCTCGGCAAGTATCGTGAAATTGGGAAACCGAATGTGCCCGGCCATGTGAAAGCGGAGTTTGGCGATACTGAATCAGTGCGCGCTGTGGCTGACGAGACGGTTGCGGCGATCATGTTGGAACCGATCCAATCGATGGCCGGTGTACGCACGGCGCCGCAGCAGTTTTATCGCGACTTGCGCGAGCTGTGCGATGAGCGCGGTATCGTTTTGATCTATGACGAAGTGCAGACCGGCATCGGCCGCACCGGCGAATGGTTTTTTGCCGGCAGCGACTCGGGCGCACACGTCGTTCCCGACATCATCACACTGGCAAAGGCTCTCGGGAGCGGTATTCCAGTCGGAGCTTGTTTAGTTAACGAACAAGTCGCTACGCAGATTAAAGAAAACGATCTCGGGACAACTTTCGGCGGCGGCATGATTGCGATGGCTGCCGTCACTGCCACGCTCGAAGCCATTGAAAACGACGGGATGCTAGCGAATGTAAGAACAGTTGCAGCGCATCTGCGCCGGCGACTGGCCGAAGTCGGGCAGGTCGTGAATGTGCGCGGCAAAGGGTTCTTGCTGGGGATTGAATTTGCCGGGAAAGCAAAAGCGGTTCACGATGCCTTGCTGGAGCGCAAGATCATTACCGGAACTTCAAGCGATGCAAACGTGCTTAGGCTTCTACCACCATTGTGTTTGAAGCAACCTGAGGTCGATCTGTTTGTAGAAAAGTTGAGCGAAGTTCTTGCGTAATATGAATGACAAGATCGGGGCGAAGAGCGGGGGCAAGCCGCCCTTCCCGACCTGAGAGCTGCTTCACTTGCGCAGCTTTACCACCATTGAGTGGCCATGGGGCGATGAATAAGATCGGCCCACGAATTAGGCTCGAGTTTGAAAATCTCGGGGTCGGGAAGGCGGGCTTGCCCCCGCTTTGATTCGGAACAATTCTGATGAAGAATTTTCTAACAACTTTCGATTTATCGCATGATCAATTAAATCAATTGAGCGACGTTGCACTGCGCTTCAAAAGTGCCACTGATACTTCAAAGCCGCTCGCCGGAAAATCTATAGCGCTCGTCTTCTTCAACCCCAGTTTACGCACGCGCGCTTCCATGCAGGTGGGAATTCACGAATTGGGCGGTCATGCAGTTGTGCTCGAACCGGGCGGCACAAGCTGGACGCTGGAGCATCGCGAAGGTGTAATGATGGACGGCGACAAGACCGAACACGTCGCGGAGTTTTCGCGCGTCCTTGGTCGCTACTGCGCTGCTATCGGCGTGCGCACATTTGCCGCTTTAAAGAACTGGAATGAAGAGCGAACAGACCCGGTACTGAATGCCTTCGCTAAGTATTCCGATGTTCCCGTTATCAATCTAGAGTCAGCCATGCATCATCCCTGTCAGGCGCTGGCTGACATGATGACGATTCGCGAAAAACTCGGCACCGAACGCAAACGCGTCGTGTTGACGTGGGCCTGGCACCCCAAACCATTGCCGATGGCGGTGCCGAATAGCTTTGCGCTCGCAGCGGCGCAGATGGGCCACGATCTGGTAATCGCCTATCCAACGGGTTATGAACTTGACGACGAGCTAATGGAAAGTATTACTCAGCGTGCCGCGGCGAGCGGCGGCGGAGTTCAGGTTACAAAAAACATTGATGCGGCGTTTGACGGCGCCGAGGTTATCTACGCAAAGAGTTGGGGAGCGAAGCAGTTTTATGGAACTCCGGAGAAAGATATCGCTGAACGCGCGCAGTACCGCGACCAGTGGATTGTCGATGAGCAGAAAATGGCGCGTACAAACCGGGGTGTCTTCATGCACTGTTTGCCGGTGCGACGCAACGTGATCGTCACGGATGCCGTGATCGATTCACCGGCTTCTGTCGTAATTGATGAAGCAGAAAACAGGTTGCACGTGCAGAAGGCTATTATGGCCAAAGTGGTGAGTGCTGAGTACTGAGTACTGAGCGAGCAGCCTCTCGATACGAATTGAGTTCTTACTCAGTACTCAGTACTCAGTACTTTTCGACTATGACTAACACCGACCAAGTTGGCGATCAATTGCGGCTCGACCTTTTGCGCGAGGCTTTGCCGTACATTCAGCGCTTCCAGGGCCAGACCTTCGTCGTAAAACTCTCGGGGAAGGCTACAGAGAACCCAGAGAACCTGAGTTCGCTTGCTGAAGAACTGGCGCTGCTGCACCAAGTTGGGATTCGAATCTGCGTCGTGCACGGCGGCGGTAAGCAGTTATCTGACCTCGCGTCAAAACTCGGGATTGAACAGACGATCATCGAAGGCCGGCGCGTTACCGACGACGCAACCCTCGAGATGGCCAAGATGATCTTCGCGGGAAAGATCAATACCGACATCCTGGCAGCTTTGCGGAATCGCGGTATTGAGGCGGTAGGACTTTCCGGCGTCGATGGAAATATCGTGCACGCCGAACGGCGGCCGCCAAAAGAGGTTTTGAATCGCGAAACCGGCGAAACTTCGCAAGTGGACTACGGGCATGTCGGCGACGTGGTCGAAATCAATTCGCGCCTACTTTCAGTGCTGTTGAATGAAGGTTACTTGCCCGTTATTTCTTCACTCGGCGCCGATAGAGAAGGCACGGTTTTCAACATCAACGCCGACACCATCGCCGCGGAAATCGCCGTCCAGTTAAAAGCCGAAAAGTTGATTCTGCTGTCCGATGTTGATGGCATTTACTTGCGACCGGGCGAGCCGAAAACAAAACTTTCTCGTCTTACTGCGGCTGAAGCGGAGGCCATGACTAAAGATGGCAGCGCAACGGGCGGTATGATTCCCAAGCTGCAAAGCATCACCACGCTGCTTAGCCGCGGGGTCCACAGCGCACACATCCTCAGCGGCACAACGCGCAATGCCCTGCTTTCCGAAATCTTCACCGACAGCGGCACGGGTACGATGATCGTGGCGCAATAAAATGGCAGCATGCTTTTCCTGTTGACAGTGCGTTTCTAAAAACACAAGATTTGAGTGAATGAATAACGAAGCGATAGCGCGCAGGTTTTTTCGTCTCGCCGCGTTGATGGAAATCCGTGGCGATGATCCGTTTCGGCTGCGTTCCTATCGAAACGCGGGTGAGGCTATCGGAACCTGGCCCACCCCGTTGAAACAAATCGCCAGGGACGAGGGCATTGCCGGCTTGCAATCCATTCCCGGAGTAGGCAAGGCAATTGCCGAAAAGATTGTCGAACTGCTCGAGCGAGGCACTTTCAATGCGTGGGAAAAGATCACGGCAGAAACGCCGGAAAGTGTCCTTGATCTTTTGGAGCTGCCGGGCGTTGGACCAAAGACCGCAGCCATGTTTCATCAAAAATTCAAAGTGTCTTCGCTCAAAGATTTGAAGAAATTTGTGGCCGGCGGCGGACTTGATGTGGCCGACGGTATCGGACCAAAGACAGCGGAGAGAATCAAGGAAAGCTTAGAACTCTTATGAAGAAGATCGTGGCAAAGCGCCAGAAGTTCAAACTCCAGGCTTTAGCTTGTCTTGGTTCCGGCAGTTGCAAGAATCCTGGTAAGAAGTGAGTAGTATAGAGCAAGCTTCGGATTGCTGTTGTTTCGCTAAATTAGTAAACCGTTCAATGTGTATCAATGGCGAAAGATGTCGGCGAACGAAAGGAAGGCTGCGCTTGAGTTGCGTAGGGCACGCAATCTTCCCTGGCATACACCATACGGGAAGAAATGGGATATATAGATTACATGGAAAGATTACTCCTATCGAAACAACGCAAACTAAGGTTTGTACTCTGAACTACTTGAGTCTTCTGTGAAACTCCTATGAAAAAAATTAAACGGCGAGACTTTATTCGCACAACCGGGGCTGCCGGGTTGACGTTAGCGGCGGCGAATTCCACCGTCCTTAGCTTTCCTAACATTTTGCAGAACGGCATCAAGCCGTTGGTCATCGCCTCGTCAAACGGTAACGTCTACAGGAACGGCGGTAATATGACCGCAGTGCAAAAGGCGTTCTCAATGATCACGCAGGGCGCCGACGTGCTTGATGCGGTCATCGCCGGTGTGAACATCGTTGAACTCGATCCACTGGACGATAGTGTGGGTTATGGTGGGCAGCCCAATGCGGACGGTGTCGTCCAGCTCGATGCCTGTTGCATGCATGGTCCAAAGAAACGCGCCGGCGGTGTGGCGGCGCTTGAAGGGGTGCGCACGCCCTCCCTGGTGGCCAAGGCAGTGATGGAGAACACCGATCATCACCTGATCGTGGGCAAAGGCGCGCAGGAGTTTGCGCGCAACATGGGTTTCAAAATTGAAGACGATCTGAACACAGAAAATTCGCGCCGCAAGTGGTTGGAGTGGAAACGGAAAATAGATCCGGAACATTATCTCGATCCGAAGAAGCGTGCGGAAGCCGGAAGACGCGCCACGCTGGAGATGCTCGCCGAGGGTCGCATTCGGGAAGAAAACCTTCACGGCACGATCAACTGCAACGGCATAAATTCAAAAGGTGAGATTTCGGGTGTAACTACGACCAGCGGCTTGTCCTGGAAGATGCCGGGGCGTGTGGGCGATTCGCCGATTCTTGGCGCGGGTCTCTATGTTGACGAACAGGTCGGTGCAGCCGGATCTACCGGGCGCGGCGAAGCGAATCTATTTGCTCTTTGCTCGTTTCTGATTGTCGAGGAAATGCGCCGGGGTAAACATCCGAAGGATGCGGGGATGGAAGCGCTCAGAAGAATTAAGGCGAATACTTATGAAAAGCGCCTGCTCAAACGCGACGGCAATCCCAACTTTTACGTTAAGTTCTACATCCTGAATGCGCGCGGTGAATATGCCGGCGTAGCAATGTATGAGAGGGGTGACGACGGCAAGAGGGCCACGTTTGCAATCTGTAACGACAATGGACCGCAGAACCTGCTATTCGAGGCGCTGCTGCCAGGCAAGCACAGTGAGTGACTATTATTAGCGGATAACCGGCGCCACTGAGCCGCTGCTCGCGGCTGACCGTCTCGCTTCGGTCTGACGCTTGACGATAACGAGAGTGATATCGTCGGCAGCTTGAGTGCCCTGTGAGAACTTGGTCAAGGCCGATTCGATGCGATCGCGAATTCCCGCTGCCGAGGCGTCGACGTTGCGCGAAACTGTTTCATAAAGTCGTGTGGGACCAAACTCTTCACCAGTTGGGCTGGCTGCTTCCGTAACACCATCAGAATAGATTACCAGCACATCACCCAGTTGCATCTGTGTGCGGCCCTCGCGGTATTCCGCATCTCGTTTAATGCCCAACGGCAAACCGCCCGAAGCCAACTGCTCGACAGTACCGGCGGCGTGAACAATTAACGGCGGGTTGTGACCGGCGTTAAGGAAAGATAAGGCACCCGATTCGGGATCCAACTCGGCATAAAAGAGCGTGACAAATCTATTCGGCGGTATGTTGTCAGCGAGATAACGATTAACTGCGGAGATCGTTTCCACCAGTGTGTCGTGCGAGCCGGTTTGCGCGTGAATCGCGGCATGGAGCGACGACATTAGCAACGCAGCTGCAGTTCCCTTTCCTGAAACGTCGCCCAGCGCAATTACTAATCGTCCGTCTTCACGTTTGATGAAGTCGTAATAGTCACCGCCAATTTCATAGCAGGGGAAACTAATACCCTGAAGCTCATAACCAAACAATTGCGGCGGCGCTGTCGGCTGAAAGCGCTGCTGAATCTCCATGGCAAGTTGTAGTTCGCGTTCCAGTCGCTCCTGCTGAATTCGCGCCTCACCGAGCCGCGCATTCTCAACTCGAATCGCGGCGACGGACGCGAGCGTCGTCAAAACTTTTAGATGATCCTCGGTGAACCGCCCTTCAGCGATTGGCGAATCCGCATAGACGATGCCAAAAACTTTTGCTGAAACGCCCAGTGGCACTGCCAGGACTGAACGCACGCCTTGCAAAACCATAGTGCCGCTCGCGAAGCGTGGATCGTGCTGGGCGTCTGACGTGAGCACCGACTTGCCGCGCATCATAACTTCATCCATGACGTTGCGGCTCACGCGAATTTCTCCAACTTCGCCGACCCGATCTCGCAGCCGTGCAACGGCTACTTTCAATTCTTCGCTGCCTTCCTCACGCATCATCAACAAGCAACGATCGGCGGGCACCGCTTCAAATACGAGTGAGACAATCTGTTCGAGGGTTTCGTTGAGAGTCGTGGCCGCCAGTAGCGTAACCCCCACTTTGCTAATCAGCGCGAGCAGGTCGCCTTCACGTTCGATGCGTGCAACGGCTATTTCTTCCGGCTTGGTGCGCGCACCTTCAATCGCTTCCAACAGACCGGACGTGGTGCGGTCACCGGAGGGCAAAGCGATGGTCGCTTCGGGCAACGGCGTGTGGTTATCGGTAATCATGGTCGCGCCCATGCCCGAGTTGTAAGTGCCGTCGTCAAAAACGATTTCGGTCTCGCCGATTTGTATGCGACCGCCCGGGGTCAGGGGCACTGTGCCTTCAACCGAGCCGCCGTTGTAAAGAGTGCCGTTTGCTGAACCCAAATCCTGAAGAAAATATTCTTCGCCCTCGCGGCGCACTTCCGCATGCACGCGGGAGGCAAACGGATCGGGAATGCACAGGTCGTTGCGCGCTGACCGGCCAAGCGTGATTCGCAGTCGTCCAAGCGGAAAACGGTCAGGGGCGCGATCGGGATATTTGACTATTAGTTCAGGCATTCTTGATAACCGGTCTTTGGTCTTCGGTCTTTAGTCTTTGGTCTTTGGTCTTTGGTCTTGGGGTCTTCGGTCTTCAGTTTTTGAACTCTATGGTTTGCGTTTTCAACTTTGTCTGCTTGTAGCTTTTTGGTTATCAGTTTGCCGTATCTAAATTTCAGATCTCAGATCTCAGATCTCAGATCTCAGATCCGAGTTTCGAGACAACGGCTGTCAGGCTCGGCGACGCCGATTGTCAACCATTACGGTTCCTTCGCGAACGACAATTGTTCCGGCGATAAGATCATGCAGGCCGCGACCCCGCGCGTTGAGGGCGGCAATTATGAATCCCAGACCCAAGGTAATAGCCGACAAAGGATAGCCAACGAAATGGCGCAGAAACGCGCGTCCAATCCCCAACTCCGTGCCATCGTTTCGCAAAATGCACAGGCCGGTGGCCCATTTACCGATCGTCAAGCCGGTGAGGCCGGGCAGCACTCCCAGATCAAGCGCAGCCACGACCAGAGAAAGCAAAATCCCAACGTTTTCCGAAGAGCTTCCAGCAGAGCGCGCACCGCCGCCAAGTAATCTGCTGATGAGCGTACTGAATGCCAAAATTGCGACCAGCACTATGTAGTCGATCAGAATCGCACCGCAGCGCAACGAAAATGGCGCGCGAATTCTGGCGAGATTCTGTACGGGAGGGCCGGGCTCTACATTTCTGTGCACGGCAACTGTTTCAGCGGCAGCGGTCATTGTTCAGAACTCAGAAGTCAGTCAGAAGAACTCAGTTGTTGGCTGTCAGTTGTCAATTCTTAGCAGAATAAGGCGTCACGCTTCCGAACTGACCTCTGACCTCTGACTTCTGACCTCTGCCTTTCACTATCCCAAAAGAAAATGCAGGGTAGTTTCTCCCAGCCGGATCTTATCGCCGCTGTCCAACACGCGCGGCTGTCGTGGCGCCAGTCTCACCGAATCGTTAATCACCGTGCCGTTAACGGAACCCAGATCTTCTACCAGGAACGTTTCGCCTTCGCGCCAGATGCGGGCGTGCCGACGCGAGACTTTTGTTTCCGGATCGAACCGCGAAAGATCAATCTCGGGGAAAACATTTGAATGGGGATCGGTGCGGCCCACCAGGTTGTTGTCTTTTTGCAGTACAAACGAGGCATCAAGTTCGGTGGTGCCGGCCACCACAAGTTTTGCAGTTTGCCGGGCGGCATTCAGCGCAGCGCTCGAGCCTACACCGGCCATCGGTTGTCGCGCGCCGCAGTGCGCACAGAAAACATCGTCGGCTGCAATGCGGCCGCCGCAAAAACCGCAGAACACCGTTTGCACCTGCGTAGTCTCGCTGCCCACCTGCGATCCTGGTCCATAAGTCACCTGCCCACTCATCAATTTTTCCAGATGAGTGGCCAGCGCGTCGCGCACCTGACCGGCAGACGCGAAACGATCTTCAGGTTTGTACTCGACCGAATGCATCAGGATTTGTTCCATCTCGCTGGAGATCGACGGTGCTATCTGGCGGGGCCGCGGATTTTTTTGAAAGTCAAAAATCAACAGCGGGTTGTCCTGCGGATCGGACCCGGTCATGAGATGAAACATCGTCGCGCCCAAACTGTAGACGTCGGAACGCGGCTCGACGCGGCCGCCGAAAAGTTCGGGGGGCGCGTAACCCATCGTGCCCACTGCGGTCACGCCCTTCTCTTCCTGTTTTACCCAACGCGCAATGCCGAAATCGATCAGCATCACGCGGCCGGTGTTGCCGTCTATCATCAGGTTTGCAGGTTTCAAGTCGCGATAGATGATTGGTTTCGGTCGCGTGTGCAGATAATGCAGCACGTCGGCTGTCTGCATGCCCCAATCGGCAACAGTCTTCTCGTCGACTTTTCCACCGGGCGCACTTCTCAGCCGCGAAGCGAGGTCGCCACCGGCAATAAATTTCATCACCAAATAAAATCGCCCGAGCTTTTCGTCATAAAAATAATCATAAACGGTGGGAATCGATGGATGTTCCAGCGAAGTCAGCAGCAACGATTCGCGTTTGAAATCGGCGATCGCCTTTTCGTGCTGAATCGGATCCAGGTGCGCTTCAACCATCTCTTTGACAGCCCGGGGCGCATCGCCGAGGTTGCGGTCCTTGGCGAGGTAAACCGCGCCCATGCCGCCGCCGCCAATGCGACGAACAATTTCGTAGCGAGTGTTTAAGACACTGCCCGGATCGAGTTGCTTTACCGCCGGTTGACGCCCGCCGGTGGTGCCCTTCTTAACCGTGTGTTTTACGACCGGCGGCACATCAATAGTGGAGCTTCCGCCCAGGGAGGCAGACGAGAGCGGCCCGCTCACATCTTCGAGGGTTTCTTGCTCAGAGGGGGAATCGTCAAGTGGTATTTCTGTCGCCGCGGAGGTTTTCGCAGGTTGTTGCGTGCCACAGTTGCGGCAGAAACTTTCCCCCGGCGTCACCGGCGTTCCACATTCGAGACACTCTGCCATTTATTCAGAACCTATTCCCGAAAAAGCGTTCAGTTCCTTGTTAACGTTCCAATCGCCGAATTACTTAACCAAACGGAAGCGCAGAAAAGTTTTTCCCACGATAATCTCATCGCCATCCTTAAGGGCCTGACGCGTCCCGGGCGATAATCTTTTGCCGCGGTTTACGAAGGTACCATTCGTCGAGCCCAAATCTTCCAGTAAATACTGGCCATCGCGAAACGTGATGCGAGCGTGGCGCCGCGACACCTTCGCTTCGGGATCGTCCGTATCCAAATCCACGTCGGGGAAAATTCCGCCATCCGCATCCCAGCGTCCAATTTGCGATTCAGCTCCGCTCAACAGGAACTGTTTACCAGCCGATTTCCCACGCTCGACAACTAGTTTGGCGTGCGCCTGGTCGCTTGAGGCATGCGGTGACGAAAGATTCATCGCTGCGGAGGCCTTGCCGGCCGCCTCGGGTTGCGGCGCTGAGACGGGTGCACGCGATCCGTTTTGACCGTCAGGGTTGTGCCTCAACTGACTAACCTTCTCCGGCGCATTCCCCGAGGCGTTTGGGCGCGAATTCGAGTTTGGTCTTAAAGCCGCTCCGCATTCGTCGCAATATTGCGAACCGTCGAGGTTCTCGGTTTTACACCTTTCACACGTAATCATCGTTTTTCGGAGGTTTGCGACTCGCAGCCAATTCGCGATAGATTCTCAATCTGGACAGCCAGGACTCAGCAAAGATTGGCGGGTCATTCTATCCCGAAACTATTGGCCTCGCCAATCTTGTAGCTTCTTACGCTGGTATAACAAAGCGCAGGATGCTGGCAATGCAGCCTCAAGCGGGCGACTCGGAAACGGCGTAGCGTGGATACCTTTCCAAAGCACTAAACTCCGTATAATTGAAACTGTTTACAGCTTTTTGACGTAAGAGTTACTCGAACCAAATTGATTTTCGGATCGGCCCATTTTTGTGCAAGATTATTACCTCGTTGACAAGAAAAGACTCCCAAACCCCTGAGCGAAGGAAGAAGTTATGGCTTTGACTAGAAAGAAAAAAATTATTATCGCGGTATCGGCCTTCGCCGTGCTCGCACTAATCATAATCATCAGCGTATTTGCCAGTCGCAAAGACGAAGCTGAGGTGACTACCGTTAAGCTGGAAGTAAAACCTGAGTTGCGCCAGACAGTAACTGCATCGGGCGAAGTCAGGCCAATTCGCTACATCAAACTAACCAGTGAAGTCCCCGGCCGCATAGAAGAGATTTACGTTAACGCGGGCGATCAGGTCACGCAGGGCAAACCTCTTGTGCGTGTCGATCCCACGCAGCTTCAGTCGAGCCAGGAGGCACAGTTTGCCGCCGCGCAACAGGCCATTAACGATATTACGAGCGCTCGTAATTCAGTCGCTACGGCCCAACAGGGTTTGGTGGTCGCAGAAGCATCGGTTTCCTCGGCACGGCAGCAGCTAGTCGCTCTGCAGACGTCGGTCGATCGCGCGCAAGTTGATCTGAACGCAGCGCAGCGAGAGTTGAAACGCTATAGCGATCTAATCGAAGCCGGTGTCGCTTCGCGTTCCGATTACGACGCTGCCCGCGATCGTTTCGATCAGTCTAAGATTGCGTTGCAAACCGCCAGAGCAAATCTCGAATCGCAACGCATCGCCGTCAAGGAGGCGCAGGAAAGAGCCAACCAGCAAAAGCTGTCCGTGCAGGAAGCCAGGACGGGCATCAAGTCTTCTGAGATGCGTGCGAACCAGCAACAAGCCCTGCTGCGCGGACAGTCGAGTCAACGCTCCAAGGCAACGCAGTTGTCGCCGCTTAACGGCGTGGTCGCCGACATCCCGACGCGCGTTGGTGAATATGCGGTGGCTGGCTTATCAACCACGCCGCTAATGACCATCGCCGACATGTCAACCATCAACGTCGAAGTTAACGTTGACGAAACTGAGATCTCAAACGTTGAAGTAGGCCAACAGGCGAAAGTGAAAGTTGACGCGCTGGGCGACAAAGAGATCATTGCTGTAGTAACCCAGAAGAATCCGCTGGCGGTTTCGAAGTCAGACACGCAGGGTGGACTTTCAAATCGCGTGAATGTTCAGGAGGCTAAGGAATTCAAGGTGACTGTCGAACTGCGCGATATGCCGGACGAGGTGCGCAACGCGCTGCGACCTGGCATGAGCGGCACTGCAACGATCACCACTAAGACAAAAAACAGCGTCGTCGCTGTTCCCCTCGAAGCGATTGTTGAGAAAGCGGCGCCGGCCCCTTCGCCGGGTGCTACAGTTGCCGGTAATACAGCAACTCCACAGACCGGTGAAAGACCAAAGAGCATCAAAGGCGTTTATGTGCTTGAAGGCAACAAGGTGCGCTTCATTGAAGTGACGACCGGCATCACGGGCGAAGCCGACATCGAGATCACCAGCGGCGTAAAAGCAGGCATGGAAATCGTCAGAGGTCCAAGCCGAGTCTTGAAGACGCTAAAGGACGGCATGGCGGTCAAACGCCAGGAACCCAAGACTGGCGCTAACGCGAATGAGGGCAGCTAATGAGCGACGTTACCCTGGCATCTCCACCCTCCCCAACTGTGCTGCCCGAGCAACTGGTGCGCGCGCATGATTCCAGCGCGCTCATCTCGATGCGCGACGTCTGGAAAACGTATGAGATGGGCACCGAGCAAGTGCATGCGCTTCACGGGGTTTCGTTTGACGTTCCTAAAGGCGAGTACATCGCGATCATTGGCCCATCAGGTTCCGGTAAGTCGACCTTGATGAACCTGATTGGCTGTCTCGACACGGCGAGCAAAGGCGATTACTGGCTGAACGGGAAGAACGTCTCCGAAATGGACGACGACGAGCTCGCACGCATTCGCAACCAGGAAGTAGGTTTTGTCTTCCAAACGTTCAATCTGCTCGCGCGGGCAACTGCTTTGCACAATGTGGAACTGCCGCTCATCTACGGCGGTATCGGTTCCAGCCAACGTCATGAGATGGCCACAGAAGCCTTACGCGCCGTGGATCTTGCTGACCGTGTTACGCACCGGCCAAATGAACTTTCAGGAGGACAGCGCCAGCGGGTGGCGATCGCTCGCGCCCTCGTTAATCATCCTTCAATTCTGCTTGCGGACGAGCCCACTGGCGCACTCGACACACACACCAGCATGGAGATCATGGATCTGTTCGAGCGTTTGCACAGTGAAGGAAACACGATCATCGTGGTAACTCACGAGCATGACATTGCCGCCCGCGCACACCGCGTGATCTCCATTCGCGACGGTCTAATTGAAAAGGACGAGAAAATCAGGTAGCAGACGAATGCCGCCGACGGGTTATTGAAGTTCCAGGGGCGGGAGCTTACCCGCCCGTTTTTGTTTATGTCACTGCTCACCGAAACGCGGGCCGGGACTCCAGCCACCAATACTCACCTTGCGCCGCGTCTTAGAGGAGTTTTCAAACTTTTGCGTGTCGCAGCGATTTGGGAAGCGTTTCTCGTAGCGCTGAGTAGTCTGCGCGCCAACAAGCTGCGCACTGCCTTAACCTTAATGGGCATCGTTGTCGGGGTCGCTGCGGTTATCGCGGTGGTGACGATTATCAAAGGACTGGACCAAACAGTTGCTGCAACTTTTTCGTCTCAGGGTTCGACTGTTTTTACTATCTCCAAACGGCCGCGGGTAATTACATCGCGCGAAGATTTCATCAAATTCAACAAGCGCAAGGACGTAACCATTGACGATGCGGAAGCGATATTTCGCGTGTGCACGTCGTGTTGGCAGTCCGGCGTTTCAGCCAACACCCCAGAGACGGTCAAACATAAGGATCAAAAGTCAGAAAACGTAAACGTGCGTGGGATTACGCCAAGCGCAATGTTTGAAATTGACGCTGTCAGTATCGATGCCGGTCGTTTCTGGACCGACAACGAAGGTGCGACGGCCCACGGGATCTGCGTAGTAGGCGCTGACATCATTCAGAATCTTTTTGGCGGAAGCGCGCCCGATCGCGCGCTGGGCCAAAATGTTTCTATTGCCGGGCGGCCGTATGAAGTCGTAGGGGTGCTTCAGCCGCAGGGCAAAATCTTTGGGGCCTCGCGCGACAACCTGATTTATATTCCCTATTCCACCTATCAGAAAAACTTTGGCGCGCATTCTTCGCTCACGATCTTCGTCAAAACGCCTTCTGCTGATCAGCTTGAAGAGGCCCAGGACCAGGCACGAACGATCATGCGCAACCGTCGCGGTAAGACGTTCGCTGACGATGGCGACGAGGGTTTCACGCTTGAAACATCCGACGTCTTCATCGACCTTTACGGCAAAGCGACGTCAAACATTTACCTGGTCACCTATCTGGTTGCTGGCGTTTCGTTGTTTGTAGGCGGAATTGTAGTGATGAACATCATGCTGGTGTCGGTAACAGAACGGACGAAAGAGATCGGCATTCGCAAAGCAATTGGAGCGCGGCGGAAAGATATACTGACGCAGTTCTTAATTGAGGCCATCACAGTTTCAGCGGTTGGCGGCGCCATCGGCGTGCTTACCGGCTTTGGGCTTGCTTATGTGATTTCGTTTTTAATTGGTTTCCCAGTGTTGGTCAGTGCTGCTTCGGTTATTCTGGGTGTGGGAATGTCTTCAGTTGTGGGCGTCGTTAGCGGTCTTTGGCCGGCCTGGCGCGCCGCCCGCCTGCATCCGATTGAGGCATTACGAGCAGAGTAAATCGTGAATCGTAAAATCGTAAATAGTTTGCGGGTTTCAACCCCAAATTTTGATTAGCCCGGACCAAAATCCAGAAACAAGAAAAGTAAGAAGCCAGAACGAACGATTTACTATTTACGATTTACGATTTACGGTTTCCCGCTATGCACTTAGATGACGTTAAAGAATCCGCCCTGATGGCTTTCGACACTCTGCGCGCCAACAAGCTGCGCTCGTTGCTGACGATCCTCGGGGTAACTGTGGGTGTGTTGACAGTCATCTTCATGGTGTCGATCATCCAGGGCCTGAACAAGGCTTTTGCTCAACAGATCGAAGCGCTGGGATCTAACGCAATCTGGGCCACCAAATTTGATCCCAGCTTTGGTCATCAGCCTACTTCGGAAGAATTGCATCGCAAGGATTTGACCCTTGATGACGCGGAGGCTATTCGCAACGAAGCGCCTTCCGTACTTAGTGTTTCGCCTATTCGTCGGAAGATCGCGGAGACAGTTCGCTACGCCGATAAACAATCGGACACGCCCATTTTGATTGGCGCCACACCTTATTATGAATTTACGCAATCCAGTTATGTTGACCGTGGACGTTTCGTCACTGACACCGATATACGCGAGCGCACCAACATCTGCGTAATTGGCAAAGATCTGGTAAAGGCCTTGTTCCCCTATGAGGATCCTATCGACAAGCAGTTGAAGGTAAGCGGAAAGCCATTCAAGGTTGTCGGGGTGATGGAGCCGCTGGGAACTTTCCTGGGCCAGTCCCGCGACAATCAGATTTTCATTCCGATTACGACCTTCAATAAATATTACCCGGGCGAGCAGCCCTTCCCCGAAGTTGTTTTCGTAATCATCGTGCGGCCAAAATCACGGGCTTATGTAAAGTCCGCCATCGACGAAATGACGGACATCCTGCGCCGGCGGCGGCATGATGCACTCGGAGCGCCCAGCACTTTCGGCATTTCGTCGCAGGACGCCCTGCTTGATATTTATAATCAGCTCACCGGCGCCACCGCGCTCGTGTTGACTGCCATTTCGTTTGTGGCGTTGATGATTGGCGGCATCGGCGTAATGAACATTATGTTGGTTTCGGTTACCGAGCGCACCAAAGAAATCGGCATTCGGAAAGCGGTGGGGGCCACGCGCCTTAACATACTCTCGCAGTTTCTTATTGAAGCGGTGGTGCTGACGGCATTTGGGGGCGTGATTGGTCTGGCGTTGGGCGAAGTCGCTAGTTTATTGACCAACAAATACTCGCCCCTGCCCGCGTTCGTGCCGCTGTGGGCGATCGTCGTTGGCATAGGGATCTCGACAGCGGTAGGAATCGTCTTCGGTTTATGGCCCGCATGGAAAGCTGCCCGATTGGATCCAATCGAAGCGTTACGTTGGGAATAGCGAGTAGTTTAGAGTCTAAACTTTAGTTTTCTGTTTTCCGTACCAACAAACTAAAGTTTGGGCTCTGAACTGCTTGAGTTAATATCTCTCGAACCCCCTGCAACCTAACCGAGCTACGAACCGTAATACTTTAAGTGAAATTCGTAGAGACTCTTAAATTGGCGATCGCCGCCATTTGGGCGCACAAGCTCAGATCGGCGTTAACCCTGTTGGGTATGATTATCGGCGTAACAGCCTTTGTGGTTGTCGTTTCGCTCATCCAGGGATTCAACAAGTACATTGACGAAAAGATTGCGGGTATTGGTTCAAAGTCTTTCACCGTACAGCGGTTCAACTTCGAGGACTTCAAAGACCTGGACACCATTGCCGCGGCCCAAAGAAGGAACAAGGAACTAACGCTCGACGATTACGAGTATTTGAAAGCACGCGCCACGCTGATTGACAAGATTGGAGCAAAGGCACGCGCCAACCGCTCGCTGGTTAAACGCGGTTCCAAGTTCGTGGAAGACGTTCCGGTTGATGGATCGATGCCCGTTATCGCCGAGATCGACAACCTCGATATTGCTGAAGGCCGCTACATCACCGAAGCCGAAAACGATGGCGCGGTGCGCGTCGCCTTCATTGGGATGGACGTCGCTAATGCGCTTTTCCCGGCGGGTTCGGGCACCGCTATCGGCGAAGAAATCAATGTGGCGGGTTTGCCGTATCGAATCATTGGGGTTGCCGTAGCGAAAGGCACCGTGTTTGGCGTTCCCCAGGATAATTTCGTTACGCTCCCTCTGAAGACATACGGCAATAACTTTGGCGGCTTCACGCGTAATCGCATGCTGTATTTCCAAGCCACGTCGAAGACCGATGACACGTTTAAGGATGCTGTTGATGAAGCGAGGTTTTTGTTGCGTTCGCGCCGGCACATTAAATCCGATGAGAAGGATAATTTCGGCATTGTCACGCCGGACGCGATTACTGGTTTTCGCGATCGGTTGCTCGGTCCGACTTACATCGTAGCTGTCGCAGTGCCGGGCATCGCGTTGCTGGTTGGGGCCATCGTTATCATGAACATCATGCTGGTATCGGTAACGGAAAGAACGAAAGAGATTGGCATACGCAAGTCGCTCGGTGCTCGCAAGATAGATGTGCTTAAACAATTCCTGGTTGAAGCGGTAACGCTTTCGGCGATCGGCGGCGCGGTCGGCGTACTGCTGGCCTGGATTGTCGGCATGATAATGACGGCGATTTTCTTCCCCACGTATTTATCGATTGGCGCCATCCTATTTACGATATTGGTGTCCGGAGGAATCGGCATTCTTTCGGGGGTGTTTCCTGCCTGGAAAGCGGCACGGCTCGATCCGATTGAAGCGCTAAGGGCGGATTAACCAGGAGCAGACGGCAGCGGCAGGAGGCAGGGGCAGACGGTAGGCGCAGTAGGCATGAAATAGCGAAGGCATACATTTTGTTTTACCTGCCGACTGCTCCTGCCGACTGCCGACTGAGTCCGAGCGGAGAGTGTTATGAGACTAATCCGCAGCGACATTTACGAAAATCTCAAGATGGCACTCGCCACTTTGCGCGCCAACAAACTGCGCTCGTTCCTGACTGTATTTGGGGTGATGATTGGTGTGATCACCGTGATGTTGATTAGCTCGATCATCAGCGGCGTGGATACGACGGTGAAGAAAGAGCTCGAGTCTTATGGCACCAACTCGATCTTCGTTATCAAGTTTAATTCCGGCATTCATATAGGACGCCTCTCGCGCGAAGAGCGCATGCGAAAAGACTTAACTTACGACGATGCGGTTGCGCTTACGCAGTTGCCTGCTGTTGAGCTTTCCGTCCCGTTTCTCGACATCGGCAACAACTTTTTCGGACAGAAAATCATGGTCTCGAGTCCGGGGAAGACTTCCGCGGCCGTAGCTTTGCAAGGCACGCTGCCTGATTTCGAGCGCGCGGGAACTCAGATTGTTAAAGAGGGACGATTCTTTACGCAGTATGAAAATGATAACAACGAAGAAGTTGCGGTAGTCGGCTCGTCTGTGGGCGCAGATTTTTTTCCTTACGGCTCGCCGGTGGGTCAGGAAATTGGGATTGGGGGGAGGCAATTTCGCGTTGTTGGGGTGCTGGAAAAGCGTGAACAGTTTCTGCTCGGCGGCGGCGACGACGATCAGAACAATATTATTTACGTGCCCTTCAACGTGGCGCGCAAACTCAAACCCACTTCCAAGGATGTCTACATCCTGGCCGTGGCGCGCAAGGGGATGATGGACGAAGCACTGGATCAGATTACAGATCTTTTGCGTGTGCGACGCCAGGTGCCTTTCGGAAAACCCGATAACTTTGGACTGCAAACTGCGGAGCTATTCCTTAGTAGCTTCCGTTCGATCCTTAGCGGCGTGGCGATTGCGATGGTGGTCATTTCGTCAGTTGGGTTGATGGTGGGAGGCATCGGCGTGATGAACATCATGCTTGTTTCGGTTACTGAACGGACCCGCGAAATTGGCGTGCGCAAAGCCATCGGCGCGCGGCGCAGCGACATCATGTGGCAATTCTTGATCGAGGCGGCGACACTTACCGGTTTCGGCGGATTGGTTGGTCTATCGATAGGTTGGTTGCTGACTTTTCTGTTGCGCTTATTGCTGCCTTCTTACGTACCGCTGTGGGCGCCAATAGGTGGCTTTGTGGCGAGTGTTGGTATTGGTTTGATCTTTGGACTCTGGCCCGCATGGAAAGCGGCGCGGCTGGATCCGATTGAGTCGCTCAGGTACGAATAAGGGAGTAGGGGGTTGGGTGTAGGGTGTAGACAAAACCGTACGGTGTGGCTCTTATGAAGCAGCATTCCCTTTCGCGCTGCTTCCTATACCCAACCCCTACACCTTCTGTTCCTACACCCAACACCCTACACCCAACCCCCTACTCCCTAGACCCTTTTTCTTACATCATCCCGCCCGTGATGCCGGCAAAAGCGCTGCGCACAATCACTCCAATGATCCAGATCGTGAGCACGATCCCCCAGGCAGCGCCCGAAGACATCTTTCCGACTTTCTTCAACCCCAAAGCTGCCAGGAACAAGCCGTAAAAAGCGAACAGGTCAATCGAACTCAACAACGTTCCCAGCGCCGGCGATGCTTTGGGATCAATAAATAAGCCCAGGTTCGCCTGGACCAGTCCGCGTCGCGAAGCGTGTATGATGTCGTAATCGTCCGGCGATTTAATGAACAGCAGCACGATGTTCAGCAACATTGAAACAACTATCGGCGGCATAGACGAGTAAGTCCAAACTGCCAGCGCTTGCTTGTAACTAAGTTTGCGGCCCATCAACATCGAGCCAAGCAAATACAAACCGGCACCCGCCGCAATGATGATCGCCACGACGATGATTGGCGAGGCATAGTAGATCGCCTTGACCACTGGTCCCGTTTGCATCCGGATCGCTTGTTCCTTTTGCTCCGGAGTCATTTGTTCCGCGCGCGGCGAGCTTTCAATCGCTTCGGTGATCATGCGCTCATAGCCGACGCGTTGGAAAAACAGCGTGGTGAACGCGAGCAAGGCGATGGTGCAAACGATTGCCGCTGCCAGGAAACGCGGACGTTGGCGCAGTGACTCAAATACACGAGTGGGTTCGAAGAAAATGCCGGTTAAGGTTTGTCCGGTAGACATCGTCGCTGCGTCAGTCGCCTCGGTGACGGGCGGCGGGGGCGGCGGCGGTACGAAGTCCTGGTTGTTGGGGTCGCTCATTTTTATCCTCCAGTGTGATAGAGGACGGGGAGATCATTCCGTCCGTTTTAAGAAAAAGTTTCGGCAGAGATACGTCGCGTACCGGATCTTTGTTTCAACCTCAGATTACGTGGATTCCACAGATTTAAACAATATCCTTAGAGCAATTTCGAGTTTAAATCGCGAGCAGTTTGGCCCGAAGTTCAGAGTCCAAGCTCTAGCTTGCTGCTTCGAATCATCTCAACCTAAAGGTTGGACTCTGAACTTCTGGCACTTTCCCAACCCGGCACACGAATGCAGGCGACGCTGTGTCCCGGCAGAACTTCGCGCAGCCCCGGATCGATCCGCGCACACTCATCAATTGCAATTGGACATCGGGTGCGGAAACGGCAGCCGGACGGCGGATTGATGGGCGTCGGAACGTCGCCTCCGAGCACGATGCGCTCGCGCTTGCGTTTTGGATCGGGAACTGGAATAGCGGAAAGCAGTGCCTTTGTATAGGGGTGTAGCGGCTGCGCGTAAAGATCCGCGGCGGTGGCAGTTTCAACAATGCGGCCTAGGTACATCACCGCAACCCGTGTCGAGATGTGTTCGACAACCGCCAGCCCGTGCGAGATGAAGAGGTAAGCTAACTTGAATTCCTTTTGCAGATCCTGAAGCAGGTTGACTACCTGCGCCTGCACCGAAACGTCGAGCGCTGACACCGGCTCGTCCGCAACGATCAACTTCGGATTGAGCGCGAGTGTGCGCGCGACTCCGATGCGTTGCCGTTGACCTCCCGAAAATTCATGCGCATAGCGCTTGCTGTAATCCGGATTCAAACCGACTCGCTCCAGCAGTTGCGCTACGCGGTCGCGTCGTTCTCGCTTCGTTCCAATCCTATGAATAACCAGCGGCTCGCCGACGATGCTGCCGACTTTCATGCGTGGGTTTAACGACGCATAAGGATCCTGGAAGACGATCTGCATCTCGCGGCGCAACTCGCGCAGCTCATGCTTCCCAAGTGAAACCACATCGCGGCCTTCAAAAGTAATCTCGCCTGCGGTTGGTTCAATCAAGCGCAACAGACAACGGCCCACAGTCGACTTGCCACAACCAGACTCGCCCACCAAACCGAGTGTTTCGCCGCGAAAGATTCCAAAGGACACGCCATCCACGGCGCGCACCACATCGTCGCTGCCCTCAACTGGAAAATGCTTTACCAGTCCGTTTACCTTAACGAGTGTGTCGCGTGAGCTTGTAGGTGACATTAATTGAGCAGTTTGAAATAAATTTACCATTTACCATTTACCATTTCTCATTTGCCATTGAAGCGCAAGCAAGGGCACGTGTGCACTGCGTTGTTCGTGCCATTTGAAGGATTGCTATGCAGGCGAATCAAATCAACGAACTAACTCCCATCGGAATTTCTGCAATGGCAAATGAGAAATGGTAAATAGTAAATGCGAAATCTCTTAAACCTGTTCCGATTGGCCTTCAACTTGATGATCCGCGGCAACCGCTGCCGCCAGATCAAACAAAACACATCGTACTCGCACGCCACCTTCCAGGTCATATAGTGGTATCTCTTCCGTCGTGCAGCGCGGCATACGATAAGGGCAGCGCGGCGCGAAATGACAACCGGGCGGAAGCTGAGTCGGGCTGGGAACTGTCCCTTCAATTGTTTCCAGGCGTTCGGCTTTACCGGCGGCCGCTGTAGTAAGTTTCGGAACGGATCGCAGCAATCCTTCAGTGTAGGGGTGTCGCGGTCGCGCGAACAATTCTTCAACCGGCGACTCTTCAACAATGCGGCCGGTGTACATAACCGCCACTCGATCAGCAACTTCAGCGACGACCCCGAGATCGTGTGTTATTAGAAGTACTGCGAGCTCGCGATTCTTTCTCAGCTCATTTAACAATTCGAGAATCTGCGCTTGAATGGTGACATCCAATGCCGTCGTCGGTTCATCCGCAATCAGGAGTTTTGGATCACAGGCCAACGCCATCGCAATCATCACGCGCTGGCGCATGCCGCCGGAGAGTTGATGCGGATAATCGTCGATGCGTCGTGCTGGATCGGGAATAGAGACTTCGCGCATCGCTTCTATGGCGCCTTCGCGCGCGGCTTTGCGCGAAAGTTTGCGGTGCAAGCGCAAAGCTTCGGCAATTTGTTCGCCAACGGTGAAAACAGGATTCAGCGACGTCATCGGATCCTGAAAAATCATGGCAATGTCGTCGCCGCGAATGGCGCGCATCTCACTGTCTGACAGTTTCAACAAGTTTCTGCCATCAAAACTAATGTCGCCGCCCACAATCTTTCCGGGCGGCGCGATCAGCCGCATTATGGAAAGCGCAGTTATTGACTTGCCGCAGCCGGACTCACCAACCAAGCCCAGCAACTCGCCCTTGTCTATGTAAAAACTCACGTCGTCGACCGCGCGCACCAAACCCGCGCGCGTGGGAAAGTGCGTTTGCAGACTATTTACTTCAAGCAGGTGCGCCATCTTCAGATCGTCGATGTTTCCTTGTATTCGCCCCAAACGTTGCGCAGTCGATTGCTAATCTCGCCCACAGTTGCGTAAGCCTCGACGCTTTCGAGAATGAGTGGCAAGAGATTTTCCGTGCCGCTTGCGGCGGTTTCCAACTTCGCGAGTGCAATTTCAACCGCGGCGGAATCGCGGCGCTCGCGCACGGTGCGCAGGCGCTCGATTTGTTGTTGTTCAATCGCCGGGTTGACGCGCATCGTAGGTATCGCGCTGCCCTGATCGCTCTGAAATCGGTTCACGCCGACGACGATCGAGTCCGCTTCCTCAATCGCGCGCTGGTAGCGATAAGCCGACTCTTGAATCTCCTTCTGCACATAACCCGTTTCAATCGCGCGCAGCATGCCACCCATCGCATCGATTCTTTCCAGATAGTTTGAAGCGCGGTCGTCGATTTCATGCGTCAACTGCTCGATCGCGTAAGAACCAGCCAGCGGATCGGCCGTGTCGGCGACGCCTGATTCGTAGGCAATCACCTGCTGAGTTCGTAAAGCGAGTCGCGCTGCTTCTTCAGTCGGCAAAGCCAACGCTTCATCCATTGCATTGGTGTGCAGCGACTGCGTGCCGCCGAGCACGGCCGCCAGCGCTTGAATCGTAGTTCGCACGACATTCACTTCGGGTTGTTGTGCAGTCAAAGATGAGCCGGCCGTCTGCGTATGAAAGCGCAGCATCTGCGAGCGGGCGTCCCGCGCCTTAAACCGGTCGCGCATGATGCGCGCCCACAGCCGTCGCGCGGCACGAAACTTAGCAATCTCTTCCAGCAGGTTGTTGTGCGCGTTAAAGAAGAATGAAATCCGCGGCGCAAAATCATCAACCTCGAGTCCGGCTTGCAGCGCCGCTTCTACATAGGTAATTCCGTCGGCGAGCGTAAAAGCAACTTCCTGAACCGCGGTCGAGCCTGCCTCACGAATGTGATAACCGCTGATCGAGATCGTGTTCCAATTCGGCACTGAGTGCGCGCAAAACGCGAACGTGTCAGTAACCAAACGCAGCGATGGCGCCGGCGGGTAAATGTAAGTGCCGCGCGCGATGTACTCCTTGAGAATATCGTTTTGCAGCGTGCCTTTGACCTTCTCAAACGGAACGTTTTGCCGCCGCGCCACCGCAAGATACAGCGCCAACAGGATGGCCGCGGTGGCGTTGATGGTCATGGAGGTGGAGACGCTGTCGAGTGGGATGCCGTCAAACAAGCGCTGCATGTCGTCGAGCGAATCGATGGCCACGCCGACTTTTCCAACTTCGCCGGCAGCCAGCGCATCGTCAGAGTCGAGCCCGATTTGTGTCGGCAGATCGAAGGCAACGGAGAGACCGGTGGTGCCCTGGGCCAGTAGATATTTGTAACGCGCGTTGGATTCCTCGGCTGTGGCATAGCCGGCATACTGCCGCATGGTCCACAACCGGCCGCGATACATGTTTGAATAAATGCCGCGCGTGTAAGGAAATTGGCCAGGGGCATTGAGATCCTTCTCATACTCTACCGGTTCGGTGTTGGCGGGATCGAAGGCCGCGGGCAGATCGATACCCGAAGAAGTTTCAAAACGTTTACGGCGTTCAGCGTGTGTTTTGGCCGGCATGAGTTGCTAAATATCACGGAAGCGGGGCATGCCCCCTTCCTGACTGCATTTATCGGTCGAAGCACATTTAGATTACTCTAAGTTCAGCAAGTATCGCACAAGTAAAATAGTCTCGAGGTTGGGAAGGGAGCATGCCCCCGGCTTAACATGAATATTACCGTCACAAAGCGAGGCGCGGATCGCATTCGCCGCGGCCACCTTTGGATCTACCGCAGCGATGTGGTGGACACTAGTGAGGCGCCGGGCGGAGCGATCGTTCGGGTGCAGGATGAGCATCGCAATTTCATTGGCCAGGCTTTTTACAGTGATAGCTCGCAAATAGCGCTGCGGTTTTTAACGACGTCAGACAAAGCAATCGATAGCGATTGGTGGCGCACGCGGATTCGAGAGGCGGCGGCACGGCGGAATATTAGCCAGGAAACAAATGCGTATCGCGTGATCTACTCCGAAGGTGATTTGCTTCCATCTTTGATTGTCGATCGCTACGGCGATGTGTTGGTTCTACAAACACTGTCCCAGGGATCGGAAGCAATCAAGCCGCTGCTGGTGGAATTGCTGGCAGAAGAATTCAAGCCCCGCGCAATCATTGAGCGCAATGACGTACGCGTGCGGCAGCATGAAGGATTAGAGCTTTTGACGGGAACCCTTTATGGCGAGGAACCTGAAGAGTTTGAAATCCTTCAGGATGGCGTTCGTTTCCTCGTCTCACCTCTATCCGGTCAGAAGACGGGATCGTTCCTCGACCAGCGTGAGAATCGCCTTGCCGCTCGGAAAGTAGCGCATGGTCGCGCGCTCGACTGTTTCACTTTCAATGGCGCCTTCGCGCTACAACTCGCCGGCGCTTGCGACAACGTAATTGGAATCGACATCTCCTCTGACGCAGTTGCAGCCGCGGAACGCAATGCGCAAATCAACAACATCACAAACGTTGAATTTCGCGTGGCCAATGTTTTCGACGCGCTGCGCGAAATGGAGACCAACGATGAACGCTTCGACACCATCGTTTTGGACCCACCGGCATTCGCTAAAAACCGGGCCAGTATTGCTCCCGCCGTGCGCGGCTACAAAGAAATCAACCTGCGCGCTATCAAGTTACTCAATCCCGGCGGCGTGCTGGTTACCTGCACCTGCTCGTACCACATGTCGGAAGAATTGTTTTTGAAACTGATTGCCGAGGCGGCTACTGACGCGCACCGGCGCGTGCAGTTGCTGGAAAAGAGAACGCAGGCGAGCGATCACCCGATTCTGTTTGGAGTTCCGGAGACTTATTATTTGAAGTGTGTGATTGCGCGAGTGGTTGATTAGGAGAAATGCCGAAACATTGTTCGCAACGATCAAAGACGAGAATGCCAACTACGGTATCGTTTTTCAGTCTTATTAAGCCATTCACGAAAACTGGATATGTCGAAGGAAGGAGTTTTCGCAATCCCGTCGAGGTCATCCAAGAGATCCCTTTTCACAAAGTGGATATGGTTTTCCAGCGACTGCTTTGGTCCCTCTTGTGTGTTTAGCTCCACATTCGGAAATTCTTTCTCTAAGCCGGCAAGCGTAGTTCGGTCAGCAACCTCTGAAACTGCAAGCACCTGTCCTCTAAACCAGTTCAATTGCGCCGAGAGTTCCTGAGCGGCGGGCAAGGTCCGATCCCGTGTTGCGAATACCTCAAGCAGTCTCGTCAGTGCTAACTTTCTCCCCAGGGTCATAGCGCGAAGCTCTGCAGCCGTCTTTGCGTCACCCTCGTACGACCCATCTTCGAAAATTACACAGGAGATTACGGTCTGTTGTGAATCGGGCACGGAGGGACCATAGCCAGCGGCTGTCCGCTGAGCTCTGATCAGCAAAGGTTCGCCGCTTTCGTAAAAGCCGCCGGCTTTTATTATCGGCAAACCATCGGGCCCGTGCGGCCAGCTGCTCACCACGACCTTACTTCCGTCAACGATGTTTATTTCAAACGCACTTATGTTTTTATCGGAAAGATTATGCAGAGTGAGTTTGTAGGTTGGAAGGGTTGCACTAACTGGTTCAATTCCTACAACCTCCAGAGACTTTGCGTGACTCTTTACAATTGGCTGGGGAGAAACAGATGGAGTGATCCTCACCACTTTCAGACGAAAGGGCTCAACTCCGAACTGCTGAAGTTCCGTTACGGAGATGCTCTCCTCTTCTCGCAGTTCATACTTACCTACACTTGTTTCTTCATCATGAAACTTAACGCCGCGAAGAACTGAAACAGTTATTACCACCAAATCCGCATCCAACCGCGAGTTTATGTTAACCGCTCGAACCGGTAGCTGCCCGTCCGGAAGCTGCCAATTCGGTATCCGGTCGAAACGCCCGAACCAACCGCCGATCATTTTCTCGCGAATTATCTCATTATAGGTGGGTGCTGCATCCTTACGAAAAGAGATTTCTAAAGCGAGACCTGTCGGCGTTCGCGGGGCTCGTGCTTTCTCCTGAGCCGTCGATGTGACGGCAATCAGCGCTAGCAAGGATAAGAGAATCGTAAGGAGCTTAGATAGACGCATACAGAGGTGGCGCTTTGGAGGCCTTAGCTCCGTGATGTTCCGGTGCGGACACTTTCAGCGAGACGCTTCGCGTCGGGCAGTGCTTCCAGCGCCCGAAGCACTTGTGGGTCGCTATCAAGCAGCACGCGCGCGCCGGCGTCATTCGAAAAACCGGCCGTGACAATCTCTTCGCGCAGCCGCAATTTCACAAAATCCAGGTCGGGATCAAGTTGAGCAGTAGTCAACTGCGATTCAATATCGGTGCGCACGAAGTTGCGAAAAGCTTCCAGCACGCGATCGTTGATCACATACTCTCCCGCCTTCGGGTTTCTTCCGTACTGAACCTGATCAACCTTGTAGGCCTCGAGACCGGGAACCAGCCCAGCGGCTAGTTGCCGCGTAAATTGAAACGCTGCTTCGGCAATTCTGTTTCGCAGCGGCGAAAAGGTCAGTGGCTTGACGTCGATATCAGGCGTAATGCCCCCGCCGCCATAAAACACACGGCCCGCCGCAGTCTTCACTGCGGGACCACTTGGGGGATGCGGTGTGGCCGAAACCTGCGCCAGGGGTGAATCACTATTTCGAATGGATGGCGAACCGGACGGCTGTGGTGTGGCTTCATCCGCATCGTGACGCGTGTAATATTCGTAAAGCGAGCCACTCGAATAATCGCGCTGCAAAGAGCGGCCATAGGGCGTGTAATAACGCGCCGTAGTTAATGTCAGTCCAGTATTAAATGGCAACTGGAATACGTGTTGAACCAGGCCCTTGCCGAAACTCGTTTCACCCACGATCAAACCGCGACCGTGGTCCTGGATCGCGCCCGCAACAATCTCAGACGCCGATGCCGAGCCGCGATTGATCAAAATGACTAACGGCACATCTTCCGGATCTGATCCACTGGATTTGTAAACAATTGGATCGTTGTATTCTGTGCGGCCTTTTACTGAGACAACCACCTGGCCGCGCGGCAAAAATTCGCTGGCGACATCGATTGCCTGGTTAAGCAGGCCGCCCGGATTGCCGCGCATATCCAGTACAAGCTGGCGCATACCGTCTTTCTTCAGCTTATTGATCGCCTCGCGCAACTCTTCATCGCTGGTACTTTGGAAGCCGCCGGTTAGTCCTACATAACCGGTGCCCGGTCGCAGCATGTAAGCATTCCGGATTGACGGAAGAGGAACTGAATCGCGAATTATCGTAAACGTAAGTGCTGCTTCCGCACCTGCACGATCAACTTTTAAGGTAACTGGTTCGCCCCGCCCGCCGCGCACGTTTTTCGAGACTTGTTCGCTGGTCCAATCACGAGCGTCTTTGCCGTCAACCTCGAGTATGCGATCTCCATAGCGCAATCCGAGGCGACCGGCCGGCGTGCCCTCGACGGCCGACTGGATATAAACGCCGTCGCGATGGCCCACGATCGTTACGCCGATACCGTAGAAGCGCGAATCCTGATTCTCTTTCAGTTTTCTAAATTCGTTGTAAGGAAAATACATTGAGTGAGGATCGAGCGTCGAAAGCATTCCCTGGATAGCAGCCTGGGTCGCTTTTTCGTAATCGATATCGCCTGCATAGCGGCCAGAGACCGTTTCGATTGCTTCGTTGTAATCCTTCTCAATGTCGTCGGCTTGCGCGTAAGTAGCGGCGCCGGTGGTTGGGGTGCTATAGCGAAAGCGCCGGGAGCGGCCAATCGTGCCGCCAACAAGCGTTGCAATCAGGACAATTGCACAGGCAATAATGGCAAATCGTTTACTCATATTCTATTTCTTAACCGGGGGAAACCCTGTAAAGCATAAGAATCTTAACACAGGCGTACGGCTTTCCTCTGCCACCGGCGAACGGTTCCGCGGTGTGGTATATTCGCGGCCAGAGCCACTATCCTATCGAAACTAGCGCATGACACTTTCCCTGTCCATAGTCGTTCCTGCCTACAATGAAGGTTCACGCCTGGCACAATCGTTGCAAAATATCATTTCCTACCTGCGCGAGTACCCGGCGCAGGTCGAGCTGATCGTTGTGGATGACGGCTCGACGGACAACACGGCGAACACCGCGCGACAAGAACTGGCGGCATCGTCAGACGTGCGCACTTCAGTCATCAGCTACAAATCGAATCTCGGAAAGGGACGAGCAGTCAGGCTGGGACTACTCGCGTCGCGGGGCGATATCGCAGTGTTTACCGACGCCGATCTGTCCACTCCAATTACTGAGACGCCAAAGCTGGTTGATCCCATAGCGCAAAAGGAATGCGACCTCGCGTTTGGATCGCGCGCACTTGATCGCAGTCTGATTGGCGTGCATCAACCGTGGGCACGCGAGCAGGGCGGCCGCGTGTTTAATCTGGCCGTGCGGCTTGCCACGCGTCTTCCGTTTTGGGACACGCAATGCGGCTTCAAGGCGTTCAACATGAAAGCTTGCCGGCCAATAATCGGAGGCGCAACCATCGATCGGTTTGGGTTTGATGTTGAACTACTGTATGTAGCTTATCGCGCTGGTTTACGACTTAAGGAGATTCCGGTGCGTTGGGACCATGCTGAGGGCAGCAAGATAAGTTTCGCCAGCGATAGCGTTAAGATGTTGAGCGAAGTAGGAAGAATTCGCCAGCAAGCGCGCCAGGGAGTTTATGATCGGGCCATCAATGAAGTGCGCGCGCTACAATAGACCCGAGTGCGACTGCGAGTCTTTAGACAACATGTTAACTGCTGAAAAATTCCGCGACATCGTACTTCGGATGGACGGCGCCAGAGAAAGCGCGCACATGGGCCATCCCGACTTTCGCGCCAACGGCCGGATCTTCGCGACACTGTATCCGGGCGGCGAATCCGGAATGGTTAAGCTGACGCCTGAGCAACAGCAGGAGTTTATGCGCAAGGATTCAGTTGCATTCGTGCCGGCCAGCGGAGCCTGGGGACGTCAGGGCTGCACGACCGTGAAGCTGGCGGCGCTGGATGAAGATACGCTCGGTGAGGCAGTGACACTGGCATGGCAAAACACGAGAAAGCCGGGCGCTGCTAAGCGTAAAAAGCAAAAATGACTGCACGACTCAACGTAAACATCGATCACGTCGCCACTGTGCGCCAGGCGCGCCGAGCGCCCGAGCCCAGCGTAGTTGCTGCTGCAATGATTTGCGAGCAAGCCGGCGCGGACGGTGTTACGGTTCACTTGCGCGGCGACCGGCGTCACATCCAGGACGACGACATTCGCGCACTGCGCCAGAGCGTAACCACCTATCTCAATCTTGAAATGGCAGCAACCGAAGAGATGTTGAAGATTGCACTCGAGACGCGACCGGATGCGGTGACGCTCGTTCCGGAAAGCCCAGGTGAAGTAAGTACTGAAGGCGGCTTAAACGTTACCGGCAACATAGCCATTGTTCGCGCCGCGGTAAGCAGGCTACGACAGGCCGGTATTCTCGCCAGCCTGTTTATCGATCCGGATACAAAACAGATTGAAGCCGCACACGAGATAAGCGCGCAGCAAATCGAGTTGTGCACCGCACCTTATGCCGAGGCGACTTTGGGTGCGCGCGGCTTTCATGGCGAAGGTTCGTTAAGGGTTGCTCAGGAATTGAGAAGGCTGCGAGAGGCGGCCGCGTTGGGAATGCAATACGGATTGCTCATAGCAGCGGGTCATGGACTGACGTATCGTAACGTCGGCGCGGTGGCGGCAATCTCCGACATTACCGAATTCAACATCGGTCACAACATCGTTGCACATGCGACGTTTGTGGGGTTGGAAAGAGCGGTCAGCGAAATGCGCGATGCCATCTATCTCGGTGCCGGCGGTTAGGTGTGAAGGTCGTCGGGGCCGGTGGGGTCCGACGGATGAACTATTGCAGCGGTTAGTTTCTCGACAAGCCCGCCAGTTGCAGACGGACCATAGAGCGTTCGAGTTTAGCTCGGGCAGTTTCAAAATCCTCTTCGGTTCCCGTCCAGGCGGTCAACTGCTTTTCAATGTGTTCGCGAGCCAAACGCGCGCGCGCCGCATCAATCTCTTCCGGCCGTTCTGCTACTTCCGCCAACACTGAAACTGTATCGTCTTTCACTTCAACGAAACCGCCGGAAACGTGAAGTTGCGAAGTCTTGCCGCCACTGGAATACGAAAGCACGCCGGTTTGTAGTTGAGAAATCAGCGGTGTGTGGCCCGGCAGAATACCGAGTTCGCCGCCCAATCCCGGCACCGTCACCATGTCGACGGATTCCGACAGCACGCGGCGTTCAGGTGTGACTACTTCTAACTTAAGTTGGGCCATAAGTACGTGGTTCAGAGTCCAACCTTTAGGTTGCCGCTTTTCAAAGCGCAAGCTAAAGCTTGTACTCATAACTACTTCATCTTACTGCGCAATGCTCTTGCCTTTTTCAACCGCTTCCTCAATCGTGCCGACCATGTAAAACGCCTGTTCCGGCAAATCATCGTGCTTGCCGTCAACGATCTCGCGAAAGCCCCGGATCGTGTCTTCAAGCTTGACGTACTTCCCTTCCAGTCCGGTGAACTGCGCGGCAACGAAAAATGGTTGCGAGAAAAAGCGCTGTACGCGCCGCGCGCGCGAAACGATCAGCTTGTCTTCGTCCGACAATTCGTCGAGTCCCAGAATCGCGATGATGTCCTGCAAATCCTTGTAGCGTTGCAGCACGCGCTTCACATCTTGAGCTGTCGCGTAATGCTCGGCGCCAATGATGCGAGGGTCGAGAATGCGCGAAGATGACGTCAACGGATCCACTGCAGGGTAAATTCCCAATTCCACAATTTGTCGCGACAAAGCGGTTACTGCATCAAGGTGAGCGAAAGTTGTTGCTGGTGCGGGGTCAGTGTAGTCGTCAGCAGGAACATACACGGCTTGGATCGAAGTGATCGATCCTGTCTTGGTTGATGTAATGCGTTCCTGCATCTCGCCCATTTCCGAAGCCAGGTTCGGCTGATACCCCACCGCCGACGGCATGCGACCAAGCAATGCGGAAACTTCGGAACCTGCCTGCGTGAAGCGGAAAATGTTGTCGATGAAGAGCAGCACGTCCAGGCCCTTATCGCGGAAATATTCTGCGACTGTCAGACCCGAAAGCGCGACGCGCAAACGAGCACCGGGAGGTTCAGTCATCTGTCCATAGATCAGGGCCACTTTGGACTGGCCCACCGCGTTCATGTCCACCTTCGTCATGTCAAACTCGCCGGTGTCATGAAAATGCTTGTTAAAAGTGTCGCCAAACTGGATAACCTGAGACTCGACCATCTCGCGCAGCAGGTCGTTTCCTTCGCGGGTTCGCTCTCCGACACCCGCGAACACCGAAAATCCGGAACGAGCTTTCGCGATGTTATTGATCAACTCCATCACGATAACGGTCTTGCCCACGCCGGCGCCGCCGAACAAACCAATTTTGCCGCCGCGCACAAACGGTTGAATCAGGTCGATGACCTTGATGCCCGTTTCGAACATCTGCAATTCGGTTGACTGCTCTTCAAAGGTCGGGGCATGACGGTGGATGGGGTAGCGCTCGGTATGTTTGACATCGCCGAGATTGTCGACGGGCTGGCCTATAACATTAAGCACGCGGCCGAGGGTTCCTTCACCAACCGGCATTGTTATTGGGCCGCCGGTGTCGATTGCTTTCATGCCGCGCACCATGCCATCGGTGGGCAACATCGAAACCGTACGCACGCGTCCTTCGCCAAGATGCTGTTGCACTTCAGCAACCACATCGATTGGAGTTGGCACATCAAACCCTTCGGAAACAATTCGGAGTGCCTGGTAAATAGGCGGCAGATGTTTTTCCGGAAACTCAACGTCAACCACCGGTCCGATAATCTGAACGACGCGGCCGGCTGATTGCCCATCTCCATTAGCGTTTGCGCTGGACGTAGCCATACTTAATTCGACTCCTCTTTCATAGCCTGTAACGGCAGAAAAACTGGCAGGTTTAAAAGCCAGTCAAGATACCACAGGGCCGAAAGTTGCGCCAAGCGCAGCCTTCGGTACTGGTTCATTTCTGAACCAGTACGATTAAATCTATGGGTGGTTACCGAAATGCGAATGCGTAGGTTGGTCTGGCGCGGAAACTTTCGCCAAGTCTGTGACTCTAGGGATTATCATTTTTAGCTTGCCAAGCATGATCGGTTTAACGGAGAACTCGATTATGTTGCGATGACCAAGGCTTCTTTTGTCTCGATGGAGCGCCTGAATCACTCTTGGGCGTTTTGCGGCGCTTTTTGCTGTGTAAAAATTGCGTATTGAATTGTGTAAGCGACTTACCGTAATCTGTTTCTGCAGCCTCCAAAGCTGCTTACCCACCTCACTAACCGGTAAATCGTTCGGTGCTTTTATCAAAATCGGACCCGATCTGAGTCCGGGCTTTAGCGAGACTGTCTCTTGCAAGCTACGCGCGATCTGTAGTCAGCGGTATAAGCGGCCATGATCACGCACCTCTTGTCCTCTCAAACGCGCCCGTCAGTTAACTAACCACTTCCCCAAATCAACTTAAGGAGACGTACCTCGTGACGAACCCTCGTGTGCTCTCGCGCGTCTCACGCGCGAATAACTATTCGAACCGGATCTATTGGCTGCGTGCGGTGCTGGCGGTCACAGCGATTGCCGGGTTGGCTGCGCTGCCATTCTATAGCTTTGCGCAGAACAATTCGATCAACCAAGTCTCCCACTATCAATCTTCGTTGGACGGTTCCGCATTCATCATTTACCAGGGCGCTAATGGTCAGACCGTTTGTCGCGACGCCACGCTTGCTGAAGGACGCGCTCTCAACAGCAGCGCTAGCTCTTACGGCTTTCGTCAAATTAACCACCTTAAGAATCAGACAGACGTCGCCAGTGATGGTTCGGGTGAGGTCACGGCCGCCAACGGATTAACAATTGTCCTCAGGGCCAGCGCACAACTAGATCAAAATCCGCAGGCGAAGGCTGCGTTTATCGCTGCTGCTGCCAAATGGGAAGCACTTATAAAAGATCCCATAACCGTCGTTATCGACGTCGACTTTGGACAGACAGTCTTTGGAATTGCGTTCCCTAATTCAAACACTCTTGGATTGACCGCTACTCAGCAGCTTTACTACGTGGGCAACTATTCCGACATACGTGGTCGGCTGGGCAGTCACGCTTCGAGTCCGTCGGAATCTTCTCTGTACAGCGCTCTGCCCGCCAGCAGCTTTCCGACAGATCTCGGTAATGCGAATACGGTTTCGGTCGCCAGCCCGATATTGCGGGCGTTGGGCTCCATTAGTCCTGTTGCCAATCCCGAAACTGAGCCATATGGTGGTGCGCCGAAGATTGGCTTTAACTCGGCCTTTGGTTTTGACTTCGATCCCAGCGACGGCATAACCGGCAACCGAACCGACTTTGATGCCGTTGCCGTTCACGAGATTGGGCACGTGCTGGGTATTGGCTCGGAGGTTGGTGTTCGCGAACTAAACCCGTCGCAACCGGTGCTTGCCACTGTCTGGGATCTGTTTCGCTTCCGGCCCGGCACCGCAAACCTGAACACGTTCGGTACGGCCCAGCGAATCCTTTCCTCCGGTGGTTCGCAGGTTCAATTCAATGGCGGTCCGGAACTTGGCCTCTCCACGGGACGGCCCGATGGCAGTGGTGGAGATGGTAATCAAGCCAGTCACTGGCGCGATGATGGGAACGTAAGCGCAAATTACATTGGTATCATGGATCCGAGCATAATGCGCAATACGCGCCAAACGATGACTGCGAATGATATGAACCTCATGGATTCGCTGGGTTACACTATTGACGCTGTAGCAACGCCGACGCCAACACCCACACCCACAGTTAATACTGTTCAATTTACCAACGGTACCGCCAGTGTCACTGAGACATTCGGCAGCACCGCGAAGGTTGATCTCCTTGTTACGCGCAGGGGCAACACAGCGGGCGCGGCCACAGTTGATTATGCAACGACCGACGGCACTGCCAGCGATCGGTTTGATTACATGGCCTCGCTTGGAACCTTACGATTTGCTGCCGGCGAGACTTCGAAGACTGTTACTGTCTTCATCGTCGATGATCGTTATGGCGAAGCGCCAGAAATGTTCAACCTGACATTGAGCAACCCACTCGGTTGCACCCTCGGATCGCCCGCGGCGGTTGCTGTAACCATTAACAGTGACGAGTCAGTTAGCGGATCTAATCCGCTGAATGACGCAACGTTTGATACCGATTTCTTCGTCCGTCAACAATATCTCGATTTCTTGAATCGCGAAGCCGATGCTGGCGGCCTGGCTTTTTGGAAGAACCAGATTAATGAGTGCACTGATGCAGCCTGCCGCGACATTAGTAGGCGCGTAAACGTGAGTGCGGCCTTCTTTCTTTCCATAGAATTTCAGCAGACAGGTTACCTCGTCTACAAAACCTATCACGCTGCCTTGAATACCGGCGAGACGTTAAGATTCCGGCAGTTTCTACCCGACACGCAGGAGGTTGGGCGTGGAGTTGTTTTTGGTCAACCGGGTGCTGGTGAATTGCTCGAACAAAACACGCAGCGCTTTTTCAACAACTTCGTGCAACGGACAGCCTTCGTTACCGCTTATCCTGGTTCAATGTCCGCGGCGCAGTTTGTCGATAAACTCAACAGCAACACTTACGATCCACGCAACCCTGGGTCTGGCGGAGCGCTAACGCAGAGTGAGCGAGACGCACTAGTCAGCCAACTCTCAGCCGATCCTGCATCGGTCAGCCTGCGCGCCCAAGTGCTAAGGGCTGTCGCTGAAAACTCAATGTTTAGCACCCGCCAGTCCAACAAGGCGTTCGTCCTGATGCAATACTTCGGTTACCTGCGCCGCAGTCCGAACGACGCGCCGGACACTGACTTCGGTGGCTACAACTTCTGGCTCAGCAAGCTCGACGAATTCGATGGCAACTTTGTTAAGGCTGAGATGGTCAAGGCGTTCCTGCTCTCCATCGAATATCAGCTTCGTTTCGCGCCCTGATCGCGGATTTCAGCCAGCAAGAAAGCCCTGCCGTTTTATTAAGCGGCAGGGCTTTTTCTTTCGACGAGTGAGCTACAACTTTTCTTCCGGGTCAATTCTAATTTTCATACGCTGTAACACCTGAACGTCTTCATCGGTCAGGTCAAGCGTGGCATCGCCACCTTCTGCGTCTTCTTCGCCTGCGTGAGGTCGCAAACCAATTTCCAGTCGCAAAGTTAGTTCCATTTCATATCCTGCGTCTCGTAGCCGTTCGATGGCTTCGGCAACCTTCGACGAGTTCTCAACCGATTCGTTGATGGCCGTACCGATCTCGCGAACAATTTCTTTTGCGTCGTCGTCTATTTCCAAAGCTGCCCAGCCCTTCGGCAAAACTCGACCAAACCATTGATGCTGTTGTGTTGTTGCACATGCTACGCGACCATATGGAGAGGGTCAACAGACAACTTTCCGACGCTTGCTTCGCGCGAGAAGCGTGGCAAACACGTCGGACAGACATTCATATTGTAGAAAGTTTAGATTCTCCATTCATCATTTCTCATCTTTCATTTTCCATTTCAGAAACTGCCCGCGCACGTAAAACCCGGATAAAAATGGAGGGATTTGGAGAAACGGAGCTTTAAGGTTGAACTCTGCACCCCGCTCCACTACTCTTAGGTTGAACACCCCCGCGTTACCTTAAAAATTGTATTGAGAGAGGAGTTTTCTATGCCTGAAGTTGGAGATACGGCTCCGGATTTCGAGTTGCCGAGTCATTTAGAAAAGGGAAAGAAGGTAAAGCTCTCGGATTTCCGCGGCAAGAACAATGTAGTGTTGGCGTTTTATCCGCTGGCCTGGACGCCTGTTTGAACGGCGCAGATGCCTGCGTACGAGGCGGACCTCGAACGTTTTAAAGGCTATGATGCCCAGGTGCTGGGCATTTCAGTTGACAGCGTGCCGTGTAACACCGCGTGGGCCAAGAGCCTGGGCTCCTTGTCCTACGATCTCCTGAGCGACTTTCATCCGAAAGGAGAAGTCGCAAAGCAATACGGCGCCTATCGCGACAGCGATGGCCTCAGCGAGCGTGCTCTTTTCGTTATCGATAAGGAAGGCAAACTCGCTTACAAAGATATTCACAACATTGCAGACCAACCAGACAATGAAGACTTGTTTGAAGTTTTGAGGAAACTGTAAAGCATAGAGGTCGGAGAACAGAGGTCAGAGATCAATGCAGACTTCTGACTTCTGATCTCTGACTTCTGACTTCTGATTATGTCTTTCTCGAGAAAATGCGTTCCCTTCACGCCGTTTAATGGTGAACTAGCGAAGACCACTGTGGCGTTAGTCACCGCTGGAGGCGTTCATCTCAAAAACCAGGAGGCTTTTAATATCGCCGATGAGCTTGGCGATCTGACTTACCGGATAATTCCGGAAGACATCAATGCGGCTGACCTGATGGTTACACATCATCATTACGACCACAGCGATGCGGACAAAGATATTAATGTAGTGTTCCCGATTGACGTGCTTCGCGATCTTCAGCAGGAAGGTTTCATTCGCGGAATCGCAAAGAAGCATGTCGGCTACATGGGCTATACCATGCAGCTCAAAGCAATGTACGAAGGGACTGCACGTGAAATCGCCAACGAGATCGACAAAGGGTCGCGCGCCGATGTTGTAGTTCTGACGGGTGGTTGACCAAGCGTTTGTCACCGCACGGTCGTAGCGGTTCAGCGCGAAATTGAGATGAAGGGTATACCAACGGTTTTGATAACGGTGAGCCCTGAAGTCTCGGCGCAAATGCGGCCGCCGCGCGCTCTTTATCCAAACGGATTTAAGATCGGCAACAGTTTGGGAAAGCCAAATATGCGCGATCTACAGTTAAAGGTATTGCGTGATGCCTTATCGCTGCTGACGGAAGACACGCGACCTGGGAAAATCAACACGCGCGATTATCCGGAGTACGGTGATTATCATGAACCCCCGCGAGTGAAGACTTTGTCTTAGGATTAAGAATTGGGAACTGCGGAGAATTTCAGACTCCAACCTTCAGGTTGCGTGGTTGCGAAAGAGCAAGCTGAAGTTTGTACTCTATTGAACTTATGCCTGACACGATTGGAATTTTGACCGGTGGTGGCGATGCCCCCGGACTAAACGCTGTGATTCGCGCAGTCGTAACTACGGCTACCGGGCAATACGGCATGAATGTCATCGGCATCGAAGATGGCTTTGAAGGGTTGTTGGGTGAAACCCATACGCGACAGTTAACCACGGCGGATGTTAGGGGCTTACTGCCGCGCGGCGGCACGATTCTCGGCACGCGCAATCGCGGCAGGTTTGTCGAGCGCGATTCCAGCGGAGTTTCTAAAAAGGTTGAAGGTCTCTATCACGAAGCGGTGGACAATGTGCGGCGCCTGGGCATCGATGCCCTGGTCGTGTTGGGTGGGGAAGGCACCCTGACGATTGCCCAGGAGTTTGGCAGGTTTGGCATTCCCGTAGTGGGCGTTCCTAAAACGATTGACAACGATCTGGCTTGTACAGAACTGACGTTTGGTTTTATCACTGCACTGGACATTGCTACCGATGCGCTCGATCGACTGCACACTACCGCAGAGTCACACGACCGCGTGATGATCCTGGAGGTTATGGGTCGTAACGCCGGTTGGATTGCATTACACTCAGGCATTGCCGGCGGCGCCGATGTAATTCTCATTCCCGAGATTCCGTTTACCATGCAATCGGTGGCCGACCGAATTCGCGCGCGCGACGAAGCCGGTTCCAACTTTAGTATTATTGTGGCTGCTGAGGGCGCGATTGAAACAGGCCACGACCTGATTTACCAGGACACAGGCGACCCCCATCACGCACCACGGCTGGGCGGCATCGGCGCTTACTGTCAACACGAACTGGAAGCGCTAACCGGCAAAGAGGCGCGCTGTGTTGTTTTGGGCCACCTGCAACGCGGGGGCAGACCGAACGCTTTCGATCGCATGTTGGCAACAAACTATGGCGCCTGCGCAGTGCGCGCAATTGTCGAAGGTAAACAAGGAGTAATGGTGGCGCTTCAGGCCGGCGATGTGATTACGGTTCCCATCTGTCAGGCGATCGCCAACGTGAAGACGGTGCCGGCCAATGGTCAACTCGTGCGTACGGCGCGCGACACGGGTATTTCCTTCGGCGCACCCGATGAGGCGCAACACCACCGGCCACATAGTCAAAGCGGCGAGCCTGTTTCATCTTGCCGCTAACAGCAACGAAAAAGGCATAAATTGTCAGTAGAAATTAAGCAAAGATTACAAGGCGAACTGGACGAACTCGAATCTGAATTACGAGTTCATCTCCCCAAAGAAATCAAGCGCGCGCTCGAGTTTGGCGATTTGCGCGAGAATTCGGAGTATCGCGCGGCCCTCGACCGGCAAAACGTGGTGAAAGCCCGCATCGTCGAACTGCGCCAACGCATTAGTGAAATCTCTTCGATCGATCTCTCAAAGATATCTCGAGATAAGGCGGGTTACGGCTCGACGCTGGTTCTGTTTGATTCTGAAAAAGATGAGGAAGTCACTTACCGCCTGGTCACGCCGGAAGAGAGTGATCCACAGAACGGTCTAATCTCCACCACCTCGCCCGTCGGCAAGAGTCTAATGGGCAAGGAAGAAGGCGATGAAGTTGTTGTGCGCACCCCTGCCGGCGCGCGCAACTTCGAAGTTAGACACCTGACCACTATTCACACTGAAATGGAAAACAAGGGTTAACCGCCCGGTCGCGATTATTAGCTGCAAACTTGCGGCGGTTTACACTCATACCTAAACTTCCGTCTTGTTTAAGAAAAGCTGTAATGATCCTAAAGTATTGGGCATAATATTCCTCCGGAGAACCTGACTGAATGTTTGTTAATGGAATTGGCCGCGGCGCGCAGAGAATCATCGATGCGATGGTGCGCTGGCTTGCCTACGGCCACATCAATCCAAACATTCTGACCGTGATTGGCGTGGCCATAAATGTCGGCTCGGGCCTGCTGTTCGGGCTCGGATATTTTTTCTCGGCGGGTATAGTTCTTATTGTCGCCAACCTTTTTGACATGCTGGACGGCCAGGTAGCTCGGCTTTCCGGCAGGGTAACCCGTTTCGGCGGCTTCCTGGATTCATCGCTTGACCGGCTTTCCGACATGGTCGCATTTGTCGGCTTAATGGTTTTTTACGCCCGCGATACTCAGTTTCACTCAACTCTTAACGTTTTTCTTGCGGGCGCAGGACTAATGGGGTCGGTTATGGTAAGCTACGCGAGCGCCCGGGCGGAGAGTCTGATTCCTAAATGTGACGTTGGGTTCTTGCGTCGTCCCGAGCGGGTGGTTCTTTTGATTATCGGCGCCTTGAGCACTCATCCCGGTTCGAGCAACTTCTTCGCTAATCGAATGCCGGCAGTCCTGTGGGTACTCGCGATAGGTTCTTATTGGACCTTCGCGCACCGGATGTATCACACCTGGCATGAGTTGAATAAAGCGCCTATTAGTTCTTCAACTGACGAATCGCAAGCGCCCATTTCCGCATCCAACACCGGGCCTGAACGACGACCTGAACAGCCACTGGTACATAAGGCTGGTTAACCGTCGACCCGAAACGACTGACTGATATCCGGCAACAAGTATTGAGGTACAAAACTCCCGTGACAATCTGCCCCTGTTGTGGTTTCAAATCCGATGCTGAACTGAGTGCCGGCTGCGCCGCCTGTGGCGCGCGGCCGGTCGGCGAAGCGCTTCCCAAACCTGAACATGAACTGCCTTCCTACGGGCGCTCGCTGGTGCTGAGTGTTACGGGGACTTTTTTCGTTCTAGTGTTTCTGACGCAGACATTTTCAGCCTTGTCCGAGTTTTCGGCCCGAGGCGCCAAGTCTAATCTGGCGCTCTTATCGATGATCCCTTTCGATCTTTCATCGTGGCTCGTTGCCGGTCAAACTGCTGCGTGGCGCTTGAAATGGGCCGTCATCCCTTTAACTATTTTTGTTCTATGGTTCAGCCGGAAACTTTATCGTTCGGTAGCTAACTCGCCTGATCGCTTCTGCGGCCTGCGTTATGCTCGCCGAGGCCTGTTTGCTTCCGCAGCCGTTCCACTTGTCATTATGATTCTGATTGGCGTAACTGTGCCGGAACGTCTGCGCGCGCGCCGGCTGGGCATTGAAGCGGGACTTAATGCGCAGGCTTATCGTATCGACCGAGCACTTGATGAATACCGCGAGAAGTTCGGAAGTTTGCCGGACAACATGAGCGATCTTAGCCGTCTTCCTGATTCTGACAACACACTTGCCGCTGCTTTGCAGAATCTTGATGTTTCCGGATACCGGCCCAGCGCCGACCTGGCAGCAGTGCCAAAGCAGAAGCCGCAAACGCTAAGGGGCGCTGCTATTCGCAATGCCTCGATTGGTAGCGCGGACGACGCAATTACGGAACGGCTGTCGTTTACCAATTACGACCTTCTTTTGCCGGGCGCGGATCAGATACTTGGCACCGAAGACGATCTAATCCTTCGCGACGGCGTAGTTCACAAGGCCTCCGAAGCAACACGCCGCTTGGGGAGCACAACTTCAATCAAGACGCCAAAACGGTAAGTTAATCTTTGTTACCAATTGGATGGGCGGGCCTCGGGTGCCCGCCCTTCGTGTTTATGATTCGAAAAATTCTAATTGCCAATCGCGGTGAGATCGCCGTCCGCATAATTCGCGCCTGTCGCGATCTGAATATCTCGCCGGTAGCCGTTTACTCCGAGGCGGACAGTACCGCGGTCCATGTGGGACTCTGCGACGAAGCGATTTGCATTGGACCAGCCCCCTCCGTCGAAAGCTACCTCGACATTTCAAAAATCATTGACGCGGCAAAGACGACCGGGGCGGACGCAATTCATCCCGGTTATGGTTTTCTTGCCGAGAATGCAGATTTCGCCGCGGCAGTATCAGATGCAGGTTTGATCTTTATCGGCCCCGGCGTGGAAGCGATGCGCGTGATGGGTTCCAAGACAAGCGCGCGCAGTGCGGCTGTGGCCGCCGGCGTTCCAATTGTTCCCGGCACCGTGGCACCGTTGAATTCTTTTGCAGACGCCGAAGCAACCGCCAAACAATTTGGTTATCCGGTAATGCTTAAAGCTTCTGCGGGAGGCGGCGGCAAAGGTATGCGGCTGGTCACCACTCCGAGTGAACTACGGTCGGCTTTTGATAATGCCAAATCAGAAGCAGCGTCCGCGTTTGGCGATTCCGCGGTCTACCTGGAAAAAGCAATCGACCGGCCGCGTCATATTGAAATCCAGATCGTCGGCGACACGCACGGTAATGTGGTCCACCTGGGTGAACGCGAATGTTCAATTCAGCGGCGACATCAGAAGGTGGTTGAGGAGTGCCCGTCGCCTATCAACGACGCTTCACTGCGCGAGCAAATGGGCGCGGCTGCCGTGCAACTGGCGCGTGCTGTGAATTATGTGGGAGCCGGCACGATGGAATTTCTGGTCGCCGACGCTACCCGCGAATTTTATTTCCTCGAGATGAACACACGTTTACAGGTTGAACATCCGGTGACCGAATTGGTAACCGGAATCGATATTGTGCGCGAACAGATAACGGTTGCTGATGGCGCGCCGCTTTCGTTTACGCAGCAACAAGTTGAATGGCGCGGGCACGCGATCGAGTGCCGCGTCTACGCCGAAGATCCGGAGAATAATTTCTTTCCGGCGCCGGGAAAGGTCAGTCATCTGCGAATTCCTGACGGTCCGGGTATACGCGACGACAGCGGTGTTGAACTTAACTCGGAAGTTTCGATTCACTACGACCCAATGATTTCAAAGCTGGCGGCCTGGGGAAGGACTCGTGAAGAGGCCATCGATCGCCTGCGGCGCGCGCTTGATGAATACCAAGTTGGCGGCATCAAGACGACGCTTCCCTTTTTCCGCAAGATCGTTCGCGACGAAGAATTCATCGCCGCCCGGTTAGACACTGGATTCATTGCGCGTTTTAACGAGCGACGGGAAAGAGCACGCACAACTGCTTCTGGGAAAGTTGAAGGGCAAACTCAACAGGACATCGCGCTGATTGCGGCCGCCGTTCATTACGCGCGATTACAAAAGGAGGCGTCTTCAAGGCCATTGATGGAGATGGGCCAAAGTCGTTGGAAGATGTCGGGACGTACGGCCTTGCTTGCTGACAAAACAGCAACGCGGGATAGAAAGCATAAATAGCGGTTGGATTTTTATTGTGTCGACTCCGCTGGGTAACAAACGCAATGCCTTCAGCGCACTGTTGATTACGCTATGAAGTTAACAGCACAAGTATCAGGCGAAGACCACGAAGTCTCATTGAATCTCGAGTCGGAAAAAGCAACCGCTGCGATCGATGGCAGAGGTTACGAAGTTGACGTCCGGCCGTTGGCTCGAGGCGAATACCTTTTGCTCCAGGGTGCATCGGTCTACAAATGCCGGGTTCTAAACAAAGACACCGCGCGCGCATCTTTTGAAGTTAATCTTCAAGGTCACTCCTACGACATCAAGATCTCGGATCCCAAGCGTCTTGGCCGCGGCCAAGCGGCCGGGCTACACGATCATGGTGCAGCGGAAATCATTTCCCCGATGCCGGGCAAGGTGGTGCGCGTGCTGGTCAAAGCCGGGACAAAGGTTGCAGCAGGCGCAGGAATAATCGTCGTCGAAGCGATGAAGATGCAAAACGAAATGAAAGCACCAAAGGCGGGCACTGTTGTTTCAATTAATGCCGAAGATGGCGCCACAGTAAACGCAGGTGATGTGCTGGCGGTGATCGAATGAAAGGATGAAGGGCTGAAGGGTGAAGGACGTTTTAAAGGATGAAGGCGGAAGGATGAAGGATGAAACAAGGGTCGTCGACGAGGTTTCATCCTTCATCCCTCATCCTTCATCCTTTCGAGTTCTCCTCTGGGACATCGATGGCACGTTGATGCGTTCTGTCCGCGCCGGTTCTTTCAAGGACTACACCATTCCGATGCTGGAAGAGGTTTTCGGGACGGCGGGACGTTTGCCGAAAATGAAAGTTTCGGGAATGACTGACTTGCAGATCGTCGGCGAGGCTCTGAAACACGAAGGCTTCACGCATGAACACATTCTCGAGCGCGTGCACGAGTTGCGCGAGAGCTACATGAAGGCAATGCGCAAATTCACCGGCAACGGTGAACAGGTGTTCGAAGTTTTACCGGGGGTGCGCGAGGCGCTGCAGACCGTGCACGACCATCCGCGTTATCAGTCCGCATTAGTCACTGGCAACATCGAGCCGGCCGCCTGGTTGAAGATGGAGATTACCGAATTGGCGGAATTCTTCACGCTACCGGGTGCGTTTGGCGATGAATCGCATGACCGTCGCGACCTTCCCGCCCTTGCCGCAGACCGCATTCGCCAACATTTGCAGATGGATCTCGCGCCCAAACAATTCATCGTCATCGGCGACACCCCTAATGACATTGAATGCGCCAAACATTTCGGCGCGCGCTCGCTGGCGGTGGATACGGGGCGTTTTTATACGACCCGAGATCTGATGGATTGCAAACCGGACGCGCTTCTGCCGGACCTCACTGACATCAATCTTTTCCTCAGAACTCTCGAGACTTTCTAAGCTTGTACGCCGATGGCGTTCGCTAACTTCAGCCCAGGGTTGCGCGCTGCGCGCTACCCTGGGACCAGCCGACCCCGCTGAAATCTTTGAACCCTGAAAGGGTTCGGCAGCGACTGTCTTACCTTAGCGTGTGAGTTCAACTAGCAATCGCTCGACATGGATCTTTGTCGTGTCGACTAGAGGAATGCCAATGTGTTCCTCATCTTTAAGCAACAACGGCAACTCGGTTCCACCCAGAATTAAGGCTTCAATTCCCTCACGCGCCTTCAGCTCATCAGCAATTGCCAGCAGTCGTTCACGCGTTTCCGGCAGAAACAGATTATTGAGCAGTTCGCCAATGTACTTTTCGTGAATGTAGCTTTGTTCGTCAGCGTTTGGAGTGACAAGCGTAATCCCCGCGCGTGAAAACGTCTCCGGATAAAATTTCCCCTTCATCGTAAAACCGGTACCGAACAAGCCCACCCTTTTCAAGCCCAGCGCCTGGACCTTTTCGCGCGTAGCTTCGACAATACTAATCAGCGGAATACGCGAAAGCCGCTGCACTGCATCAAAAACAATGTGTGGCGTGTTAGCAGTAAAAGCGGCGAAGTCAGCGCCGGCAGCAGCGAGTCGCTCGACCGCGCTCACCAGTTCCTGCGCAAACTGGTCCAACTTCTTCGCATTCATCAGGTCGAGCAGGACCTTGAGGTTGACGCTGTTGATGATAATCGCAGGATAGTTGCCGTCTTGCTGCTCGCGATACGCCTCAATGAGCAGCCGGTAATACTCAATCGTCGACTCCGGACCGGCGCCGCCGATGAGACCAAGTGTTTTCATCCTGGAATTATATCAGTGAGCGGCAGTCAAGAATGTCATCCGGTTTTAAGTGACGGACGAGGGCACAGGAAAACATCGCTCGCTAAACGAGAATTTGACGCAGACAGTCTCCTCCGAGTGTGCAGGAGACAATGGCTTCTGCGTTGAAAATCAGAAATCGACCTGGCGCGCGATAAACGTCGCGAAATTCCGCCGTTCTTTAGTGGTTACAATTTTTCCAATACACACGAGGCGCGCCGTGTTGATCGCTGTCCCAGTACCCGCCGCATGAATTGAACCATTGGTAGTGTTGGCATCCATCCGGCCATTGACGCCATACCGCAATCCAACAACCCTTCTGCTCGCCATTCCACCAGCGGAACTCACCAGGGTGAGGGTTTAGACAACTATTTATTGGTGACGCCGCTGCAACGTTGGCCAGGACCAGCGATGCAGGTGCGATCTGCGCTTCCATTGATTGAAGGGTGCTGGCCGGAGAGTCGGGCTGAAAGAAGTTGTGCGCAATTGCGCCTGGAGCCCGATCAGCTTCAATGGAACTTTTCGGAATCCAATAGGATACCGCCTGATCAAAGCGGCCGGGGTTTTTCTTCATTACGAGCAGGCAACCATCGGTACCGTAAAAGTTCACGGTAAGTGAGCCGAGATCAGGCGAATCGAATAGTTTTTGCGTGTACTCAGGACTCTCACCGATATGTTTCTGGTACTCGCGGTACTGCATGACGGCGGTGTTATCGGCCTTTATTACTGGATCCGCATGCGCGGTTGGAAGTAAATACTTAACCACGGGGAAGGCCGCGCCGAGAACAGCGACAATTCCAATTAGGAACGTCGCCCAGCGAGGCAGCGGTATTCGGACTCCTCCAATCTCTACATGCTCGTTAGCTTTTTTGGCAGCCTTGATTCCCTCGTTAACTTCGGGTTGAGGTATTTCTATGGGAGAGGACATGATGTTACTCCTTACATTTGGTTAAGCGGACCTTTGGTGGGACACCAAATGGATCGTGAGACTTGGCCGTTGAGAGGGCCGCATCGGTTTAGTCAACTCGGGTGAAGTAGAGCCTAAACTACTCGCGGAACTTCTTTCTTCGCAGCTGAGCTTATGACTTCATAACTTCTGGGATGACCCGGTTGCCTCAAGGTGAAGATGAACCGTTAATCGTGTTTTCATTCAAGGTCACGCGTGTGTGCGAGGTGGCGTCACGATAGTACAAGCGGATACAGACGTCAACAAAAATTCGTTGGCTCTTTTCATGAAATTGGGAGAATTAAGCGGCGTTTTATGGCTGTTTTTGGCATTTTGCCAACGGAATCGCAGAAATGAGAATTTGATTCTGGGACCCCGAAAAATCAATAGCTTTAGGTCAAATTCGATGAAAGCCTTTGAGTATGTCGCGCGTGGTGAGGCGAAGAATTACCGGGCGGCCGTGCGGGCAGGTGGTGGGCGATGAGGTTTTCAATAAACGATCAATTAGCCAGCGCATCTTTTCCGGTGTCAGCGGCATGTTCACTTTGATCGCCGCATGACAAGCTAGCGAGGCGGCGATGTCGTCGCGCAAAGTTTCGCGAGCCCTTCCCTTCTTCTCTGCGTCTACCGTGTCCAAAATTTCTGCCAGCATGTTACGCGTTTCGCTTACAGGCAGATCGGCCGGTGCTGCCTTTATCGCTACAGTGCGGCCGGACAAACGCATCAATTCAAAACCGTAAGTCTCGAGCTCGACTGCTATTGAATCAAACACGGCGGCCTGCGCCGGCGTTAGGTCAAAAGTTTCGGGAATCAAGAGCTGCTGCGACTCTGAAGTGCGCGTTGATTCCAGTGCGCGATACTTGTCGAACAGAATTCGCTCGTGGGCCACGTGCTGGTCGATGAGCAGCAATCCTTCATCGTCGGTAGCAATGATGAAACTTTCATCGAGTTGGCCCAGCGGACGAATGTTGGTAGATAACGACTCCACGGATACTTCACGCGCAAACTTTTCCGCGGAATTGAGAGGTGGTAACGCATGTGGACTGCGCTGGCTCGACAGCGCTTTTGCAGGCTGCGATGGCGTTGCTTCAGAAAGCGGCGTCAAGCCGCCGCGTTCCAAAGAGTCGTCGGCCACCGCATCTATCTCAATCGCCGCATCAGGGCTCACTTCTTGCCCGGCCAATTCCTGCCGCATGATTGCATCCAAATCGCGCGCGGTGTCTGATTTTTCCGGTTCAGTTCCCGATTCGTGCAACGACAAATCTTCGTCCTGCATGGAATAGTCGACAAAGTCGATGCTTGACTGCGATTCTCCCTCGCTGGCGGGCGAATCGTCCAAGCTAGCAAAACGTCCTGCAGGTAACGGATTGGTCGCAGCGGTGTTAACCGAAGTCTGACTGGCAGCTGCCGACATGGTGCTCACAGACGGATCGGGATCAGTTTGATGGAAAGCCGTTTCCTGCTGAGCGTCAGGGCGAACGAAGCCGGCACTTGCCAACCCGGAACGTACGGCTTCGCGCACAGCGTCAGACACCGCCGCGGCGCGCCGGAATCTCACTTCCGTTTTCGCCGGGTGCACGTTGACGTCGACTTCTTCGAGCGGCGTTTCAATGAACAACAGCGCGGCGGGGTAGACGCCATGGGGCAGCACGGCCCGATAACCTTCCGACAGGGCGCGAGAAATTAGCCGGTCTCTTACGAACCTGCCATTTACAAACAGGTACTGCGCATCGCGCGAGCTGCGCCGGTCACGCGGCGCGGAAACGAAGCCAATCACACGCGCAACTTGCGGGTTGCCGCCATCGACGGCGAGCAGGTTATCAAGAAAGTCAGCGCCGAAAATCTGATACGCGCGCTCGCGTAGGTCTTTAGCAGGTGTTGCTCTCAAGACTTCTCGTCCGTTGTTAGTCAAGGTTAAGGCGATTTCCGGATGGGCCAGCGCGTAGTGGGTTACCAGATTGGTTAGATGAAAACTTTCAGTCGCTTCCGACCGCAGAAATTTTCGGCGCGCCGGCACGTTGAAGAAAAGGTCGCGCACTGTGATCGTCGTACCACGCGGGTGCGCCGCGTCTTTCACATCACGCATTTTTCCGCCTTCAATAACAACGCGCGTGGCTGCATTCGCAGCTTCCGTTTTTGTCGTCAGCTCGACCCGGGAAACGGAAGCGATCGAAGCGAGTGCCTCGCCGCGAAACCCGAGTGTAGCGATGGCGGCGAGATCTTCCGATTTGCTGATTTTGGAAGTGGCATGTCTTTCAAAAGCGAGCACCGCATCATCGCGCACCATGCCCTCACCGTTGTCGGAAACTTTCAGTAGACGCCGGCCACCGCTCTCAACGTCAAGAGTGATATTGGTAGCGCCGGCGTCAATGGCGTTTTCAACCAACTCCTTGGCAACCGACGCCGGGCGCTCAACAACTTCGCCGGCAGCGATTTGATTTGAAAGATGATCGGGAAGGACGCGAATGATTGACATTAACTCTGTGCTTTGTGCTGTGTGCTTGGAACTTTGTACTTTGTGCTTTGTACTTAGATCTGTTTACCTGGAACTTGAGCTTGTATTTTGAGCTAGTACCTGGCTTTCTTGCAAAACTTCAAAGGACAAAGTTCAAAGCACGAAGTTCAGAGCGCCAGGTTCAGAGATAGACAATTTGGTGTTCATTCGATCCGATATTGATCGCGTTGTAGATCCACTCGACGACATAGCGGCCGTGGCGGGCGAGCAGCGAAGTGATGTTGATGTGGCGCTCCTGCAATTCTTTGTTGGGGTAAAGTTGATCGAAGGCGCGTTGCAGTTGCCGGTGCGCGGCTTCGTCGCGCGTCATCTGGGCTCGGTGAAAACGCGTGCGCAGTCCCTCAAGTTGATAATTAATCTTGCGCCTACCGGTTTCCAAGGCGTCCGCTAACGTTGGGTCTATTGTGCGCAGCTGTTCTCTCAGTTTATCGAGCTCGCTGTTGACCGACTGTTCGGTGGCCCCAAAAGTCTTGGCTGTGTCCGCGCCCAGATGTTCCTCAACCACGCGCGCCAGCACGTTTTCGCCTCCCGCAAACAGATCTGCCAGTTGCAATCCATAACGCTCCAACACGCGGCCGGTATGGGATTCAATCATTGTCAGACTCGCGCGCGGCAGAATGGGCGTCGCCGGTCTTTCTAGTATTCGATAAACCTCGGCCGTCTGCGCGAAGTAGGCAATCTCGGCGGCGCCACCGTAATACGCAATGCTTGGCAACAAATAATCCTGAACCACTGCGCGCAAGGTAACATTTGGACTGAACCGCTCGGGTTGGGCTAACGCCATTTGTGCCAGGTCGTCGGCGCTGTAAGTTTCATCACTACTCTTAGTCGTGTACTTTCCGGCGCCATTGCGCACCAGTGCATATCGAGCGCCGCTCGCATCATGCAGGAAAAGCGGAAATGAATTCTCCGAAGGCGTCACCTGGGCATGATAGCCTGCTTCTACCAACCTCTTGCTACGCGTTTCAATGGCCGTGGCAATCTCGTGAGCACGCGTCGCTGCTCTCGAATACAAAGGCGCCGCCAATTTCTTCAACCGCGGATCAAGCGGATCGAGAAATATCAACCCATGATTGCCTAACAATGCAGTCATCATGCGGGCAAAAGCCTCACCGTAAGAACGGCCGGGCCGCCACGCGTCGCGCACTACCGCTTGGAGGTCGGGAGTGAATTCGGAAACGGGAAGCAGCTCCAGCAGTTGATCCACGACGGCATTGATCGAATCATTGATCACAACGCGTCCAACCGGTTGTCCTTCATGGTGTAACTCCGGTGGGACTTCGACGTGCGCGAGTCGGCAATCGCGTCCGATGAATTCAGCCCTGGCAACTTCCGGAAAGTCGTGGTCCTCGGTGGCGATCCAAAAGACAGGAACGGTTTTAGTGTTGCGCTGCGTCAAACAACCCGCCAGCTTCACAGCCGACAGCGCTTTGTAAATTGTGTAGAGCGGGCCAGTAAACAAACCCGCCTGCTGGCCCGATACGGCCGTAAGACAATCCGCGTCACGCAGTAGTTCGATGTTTTTGATGGTGGCTTCGCCGGCGCCCCACGCCGCATTCATATCCAGCAAGGCGTCGCAAAGTTGATTGCGGTCGGTTTGATAATTAGCGAGCACTTCAGGGGTGCGCGCCGGCAGCTCGTGATGAAACTTGACGGCTGAAGGATAAAACTCCCGAAGCGCCAACGGATCGCGCAGGTATTCCAGAAACAGCCGCGACTGTTGCGGGATAGTCTCAAACGACAGACTCTCTACGCGCAGTCCGGATTCTTCGGGGGTGCTGTAACAGGCAGGTTCGGCAGTACTCAAGTTGCTTTGCTCCTAAGGAAGCATTTTACGCGGGCGACGACGCTTCGACCAGCAGAGCCTGTTGGGCGCCCTCGAGACAAAGTCCAATTTCAGCACGCGCTTCATTATCAGCCGCGCGCAAAGGGGCACGCACATGACCGCCCGCATAACCGATCATCTCGAGCGCTGCTTTCAGACCTCCAATGCCAAAGCGGGTCGTGACTGCAGCTGCCAGCGGGGTTAGCGCGCTTTGCAAACGCGCACTCCGTTCATTGTCACCTGATTTCGCGGCCCGGAAAATCTCCAGACAAAGCTCGGCAGCGACACAGCCGACCGCGAGAATGGCGCCGCATGCTCCCGCGCCCAACGCTTCGCGCAAAACTGTTCCATTCCCGGTGAGTACTGCGAAATCATCATGCACAAGCCTAACCGTCTCGACTAAGTTCGCAATGTCATTAGAGCTGTCTTTTATTCCAATGATGTTCGGGTGGTGGCTCAGTTTTGCTGCTGTAGTGGGTTCAATCTTGATTCCAGTCAGCGCCGGCATGGAATAAAGAATTAGTGGAACTGCAGACGCGTCAGCGACAGTATTGTAATGTGCCACGAGGGCAGCTTGAGTGATAGCGGCGCGGTAAAAGTGCGGCGTAATGACAAGAACGGCATCAGGCGTCACCGCCGCGGTAATTCGCTCGACTTCCTGAATTGTGCCGCGCGTGCTTTGTTGGCCCACGCCGGCGATGAATAAAATATCCGCAGGCACTTCTTCGCGAGCCGCTGCTAACACCTTTAGTTGCTCGGCTTCACTCAGGTTGACCCGCTCCCCGGTCGAACCGAGAACCACCAGACCTGCTAATCCCGTTCTATTCCATTTCGCAATGTTAGCACGCAGCCCAGAAAGATCCACCTCACCATCGCCGTGAAACGGGGTGGTGATCGGCAACAGCACGCCGCAAAGTCTGTCAGCAAGTTTCGATTGTGAATTCAAATTGCGTTTTTCCTGTGGGTTCGGTTTTCCAGCGCTCATTATAACAGCGAGTATCCTTACTTTCTCTCGAGTCGATGCCGTAGTCCATCTTTCAATGCTGTGGCATGAGGTCAGTACCACCTCGCGATAGCGGGTGGGTCTCAAGGTTGCCAAGTGCCGATTGCCGATTGGCCAGTCGCGGAACAGACCAATTGGCAATTGGAAATCGACAATGGGCAATGAACACGACCACCCGCTACCGCGAGGTGGTACTGATGTTATGAAGCAAGCGCCTCCTTCCGTGAGTGCTAGACTCACGGCAGCTCTATGACATGGAGACTGAAAGGAGGCGCTATGGACACAATATATATCGGCGTTGACTTTCATGCACGACAACAAACCATCTGTTATTTGAAAACTGAAACTGGCGAACTCGTCACCTCTGAGCTGAAGCACCAGGATAAAGAGCAGGTGCGAGCTTTCTACGCGCATTTCAGCGGGCGCGTGATTGTCGGCCTTGAAGCTAGTGGTTACAGCCCCTGGTTTGAAGCGCTGCTCGAGGAGCTAGGT
>JBPCLZ010000149.1:0-21093 GCA_051002775.1 Pyrinomonadaceae bacterium
GTCATCAACAAACCTATCTCCTCAATCGTCGCCACCTTCGGATCTACGTTGCCCACTATGCGTCCCTCATGAATTATCAACAATCGGTCGGCGAGCGCAGTCACTTCCTCCAACTCTGCGGAGACAAGCAACACAGCACGGCCGGCATCGCGGAGCGCAACGAGCTTGCGATGTATGAACTCGATCGCGCCGATATCAACGCCACGCGTCGGTTGTGACACGAGCAAAAGCTTCGGCCGCAAATCAAACTCGCGACCAATAATCAACTTCTGCTGATTGCCCCCCGATAGCGCGCGTGCCGGCAATTCCTGGTTGGCGGGACGCACATCAAAATCTTCAATTATTTGCGCAGCGCGTTTGCGAATGGCCTGGTTATCGAGAAACACCCCGGCCGTTGAAACGACCGGCTTGCGGTAGTGCACGCCCAGAATCGAATTTTCAGCAAGACTAAAATCAAGCAACAACCCGCGGCGATGACGATCCTCCGGAATATGCGCGATTCCCAACTCTCGTCGTGAGCGTGCGTCAACGCGCGTGATGTCGCGACCTTCTAACTTAATCTCGCCGGTGAGCCGCGCCATAGGTACGAGCCCGGCGAGCGCCTCAATCAACTCCGTTTGACCATTTCCCTCAACGCCTGCAATTCCCAGTATTTCGCCTTTCCGTACTTCAAAAGAAACCTCGTCGACGCGCTTCGTGCCATCGACACTCGTCACTGAAAGATTCTTTACTACCAGCTCGGTCGTGCCTACATCTGCATCGGGCTTTTCAACTCGCAGCAAAACTTCGCGGCCAACCATCAATCGCGCCAACTCTGCCGCGTTCGTATCTTTCGTCTGCACCTGCCCAACAACGCGGCCGTCTCGCATTACAGTAACTTCATCAGAGATCGCCAGAACTTCAGAAAGCTTGTGCGTGATGATGACAACAGTTTTTCCCTGCTGGCGCATGCCGCGCAGTATGGAGAAAAACTCGTCCACTTCCTGCGGCGTAAGCACTGCCGTAGGCTCATCAAGAATTAACACCCGCGCATGGCGATACAAAGCTTTCAACAACTCAACGCGCTGTTCCTGACCGACCGAAAGATGTTCGATAATTGCATGAGGGTTAACGGCGAGCTTGAATTCCTCGGAAAGCTTTTGAATATCAGCGGACGCCTTATGGAGGTCCAGTGCAACTTCGCTACCGGGTTCGGCCCCGAGCACGATATTCTCCGCAACGGTCATGGTGCTGACGAGCATGAAATGCTGGTGCACCATGCCAATGCCGAGGGCAATCGCGTCGTGCGAGCTGTTGATTGCTCTTGGCTGTCCGTCAACAAGAACTTCACCGCTATCAGCCTTATAAAAGCCGTAAGCGATGCGCATCGCAGTTGACTTGCCGGCGCCGTTTTCACCAACAATGGCGTGGATTGTGCCGGGCTTAACGACAATATTGACGTTGTCGTTTGCCAACACCTCGCCAAATCGTTTTGTTATGTTTCTAAGCTCTAACATGATCTGGGTCTTACGCCTTCGAGCTTTGTACTTTGTTCTTTGTACTTTGATTTCTGTTAACTAAAGCCGCGGTATTTACAGAGCGAAAATACGCGTTTAGTTTTGGAGTAAGCTGCCAATAATCGGCGTTAGCGAAGCAACTTGATGTTTACTCAAAAGACTCCTTTTATAGGCACGTCGAAGCCAGTGCTGCGTTTCATACAATGAACCGCGAGCCATTCGTATGAACCTTCGGTTGTCTTGCAGACTTCCCCGCCCGGTTCCCTCAGCAATATTGGCGCCAATGCTGTCGGCTGCTCTGATCATCTGTTTTCCAACGGTGTCCCTCGCGAGGTAATCCCAATTACGTACTACACTCCAAATCCCATCCGCAAGATCTTCCGCAAGTCTGTAAACCCGCAGCTTCTGTTCAAAGTTCTAAGCTCTAAGTACAAAGTTCTGTGCAGTCTACCTAGCCATCCTATCCGTCACCTTAGTTTCCCCGGCTATGATTTTCTTTTTTGCTTCTTCGACTTGCTGAATCATTTCCGGAGTAACAAGGTCCTTGTTGTGTTCGTCCATCGAATAGCCCACGCCGTCCTTGTCGAGTCCATAAACGTGAAAGCCGGCCTTGAAATTGCCCCGTGCGACATCCTCGACGATCGAGTAGACGGCGTTGTCTACGCGCTTAACCATACTGGTCAGGACATAACCCGGCTTTACCATGTTCTGATTTGAATCGACGCCAATCACGAAATGCGTGGCCCGTCCGTTTTGTTGGCCGGCCTGCTCAACGGCGTCGAAAGCTCCCAATCCGGAGTTGCCGGCGGCAGTGAAGATCACATCGGCTCCTTTGTCGATTTGGGCCAGTGCGAGTTCCTTTCCCTTACCGGGATTGTTCCAGGCCGAATCAGTAACACCAACGTAGTTTTGAATGACACGGATATTGGGATTAACGGCGCGCGCACCTTCCTCATATCCGCCTGCAAAGCGGTGGATTAGGCCGATGTCCATTCCACCGAGGAATCCTATAGTTCCCGTTTTCGACGTCTTCGCGGCGAGCATGCCCACCAGATACGAGCCCTCGTGCTCTTTGAAGATCAGCGAAGCGACATTGGGAAGCTCGCTGACGCCATCGACAATCGCGAAGCGAATGTTGGGATACTCTTTTGCCACGCGTTCCATGATCGGAGCCTGCGCAAAACCAACTCCGATGATTAAGTCATAGCCGCTTTCGGCAAACGCGCGCATGGCAGGTTCAATCGACGTGGGGTTCCCAGGTTCGATGTCACGCAGAACGATGTTCAACGGCGGCTTGTCGCAGGGCGTTCCGTCGGGCCAATTACCGGTTTCGGCGCATTTGACGCCCGCAAAAGCGGCCGCGTTAAAGGAACGATCATCCTTTCCGCCGATATCGAAAACAATGGCCACATGGATTTTGGATGGGTCGTCGACGCTATAACTCGCGCGGTTGCAGCCGGAGCCAAACCCCGCCAGCAATAGCAAAATGGACAACATGGACCAGAGCGCCAACTTCATTCGTTAATTACTTCCTTCACCAACAACAGTTCTTCCAAAGGCGTGTCGCCAACCTCGTAGGCGGCTTGAATAGCTTGCACAGCTTCTGTCGCTTTCGCCTTGTCGCGACAGTAAACCGTGCCGATACCGGCGCCGGCCTGGATGCGATCTCCAATCTTGACGTCTGTTGTGAACCCGACTGATGGATCTATCTCATCGTCGATGCGCACGCGTCCCCCGCCGATCGCGGCTATGGCATGACCGATGTCGGCAGTATTAACTTTGGTAACGAAACCTGAACGCCGCGATTCTACCTTAAACGATTCCTCCGCCAAAGGAAGAAACTTGGCAGGCGCATCACACACGCGAACGTCACCGCCTTGCGCCGCAACGTTGTTACGAAAGGCTTCCAACGCCTTGCCCGACGACAGGATATCGTTGAGCCGCCCGCGAGCGGCGTCGAGTGAACCGTCGACGTGTGCCAGCACCAGCATGTGCGCTGAAAGCTCGATGGAAAGATCGAGAACAGGACGAACATCATCCTTAACTTCGCCGCGCAAAAGTTCGATGCACTCCTTCACTTCTATTGAATTTCCTACCGCGCGACCTAGTGGTTGATTCATGTCGGTAAGCAAAGCGCGAGTGCGAATACCGCAGGAGTTCCCTGTTTTCACCAGCGCATGGGCCAACGCTTGCGCGCGGGCCTGCTCGCGCATGAACGCGCCGGAACCAACTTTTACATCGATAACCATCGCATCCAATCCGGCGGCCCCTTTTTTAGAAATTATGGAAGCCACGATGAGTGGAATCGCTTCTACGGTGGCGGTTGCATCGCGCAACGCATACATCTTTTTGTCGGCGGGCGCTAGTTCAGCGGTTTGCCCGGACATTGCATAACCGACTGTTTGCAAAACTTTTTCGAATTCTAAAGCGTTGAGATTTACACGGTAGCCGGGAATCGATTCGAGCTTATCCAGCGTGCCCCCGGTATGGCCAAGGCCCCGGCCCGAAATCATGGGTACGCAAACTCCACAAGCCGCTACCATCGGCGCAATCAGCAAGGAAGTCTTGTCGCCCACACCCCCCGTCGAGTGCTTATCAGCTTTGGGTTTTTCAATCGAGGAGAGATCAAGAATATTCCCCGAATACAGCATCGCCTCGGTGAGGATCTCCTGTTCGGCATCGTTCATGCCGTTGAGATAGATTGCCATCAACAGTGCGCTGACCTGGTAGTCGGCGATAGTTCCGCCCGTGACGCCCTCAATGAAGAAAACGATCTCTTCACGCGAAAGTGCGGCGCCGTCGCGCTTGTTACGAATGACGTCTTGCGGTCTCAATCGTTTCCTCTTTACGTCTGGCAAAGCAAACTGTTAGTTTGCGGTCGTCGGTGGCTCACTGTATAGCAAACTGTCAGTTTGCTGCGGCCCGTTGGCTCACAGTTGAGAGTTAACCCGCCAACGCAAACTAACAGTTTGCTTTACACTTAGCCCTGCGATTCGACGAGCACCACCGCCTGCGCGGACACCGCGAGTCCCTGTCCCACTGCATCAAGACCCTCGCCGGTTTTTGCTTTGATACTCACGCAAGCAAGATCAACGGCCAGCACGTCCGCAATCTTTTCGCGCATTGAAAGAATATAGGGACGTAAATGGGGCGCTTCGAGCGTTATCGTCGAGTCAACATTTACAATTTGAATGTTACGCTCATGTGCCAGCCAGACGACGCGCGATAGGAGCTGGATACTATCTGCGTTTTCCCATTGCGGATCGCTGTCCGGAAAATGCACCCCAAGATCGCCTTCACACAAGGCGCCGAGAACGGCATCGCTGATTGCGTGCAGCAATGCGTCGGCATCCGAATGACCTTCAGCACCACGATCGGAAGGGATGTGCACGCCACCCAACGTAAGTGGTCGCCCCTCGACCAGACGATGTATGTCACTGCCGATACCGATGCGGAACATAGAAGATAGAAGGCAGAAGTCAGAAATCAGAGGTCAGAAGTCAGAACATATTGTGTTTTGTACTGGTTCTTAGTACTTGGAGCTTCGTACTTGGTAATTGGTACTTGGTAATTGGTACTTGGTAATTGGTACATGGTGCGTGATACTTGGAAATCAAATAAAGCCTAATGTCAAAGCACCAAGCTCCAATCACCAATCACCAAGTTCAAAGTTCAAGTTCAAAGTTCAGAGTACTAAGTTCATCTCTTTAAACAACACTTCAGCAACTGCGAGATCTTCCGGTCGAGTTATTTTGATATTGCGCGCGCTGCCCTCAACGACCGCGACTCTTTCGCCGAGGCGTTCGACCAAAGAACTCTCGTCGGTCACCTCAGGATCTGAAACGTCTGCCTCATCATAAGCCCGGCGCAGCAATGAATAGCGAAAGCATTGCGGGGTTAGCGCGTTTCGTAGTTCACCCCGCCTTAAGGTTTTTACGACTGCGCCATCGCTGACTTCCTTAACTGTGTCAACCGGAGAACTAACGAGGATCGCAGCTCCTACATCCTGGGCTGCTGCGATCGTGCGCGCGATTTCTTCCGGAGTTACGAAGGGGCGGACACCATCATGAACCGCGACAATGTCTACCGTCGTTTCGCGCACTGCTCGCAACCCGCACAATACGGATTCGGCTCGCGTCGTTCCCCCGGGCACAACCTTGCTCAACTTTCGTAGCGCGTGCTTATTCGCAAGAGACAGAAAGACTGCCGACTCTGTTGCCGGGATTACAACAATAATTTCTTGAATGGAATCACACCGCTCGAATGCTTGCAGTGTGTGAAAAATGATAGGCGTGCCCGCCAGCTCAAGAAACTGTTTCAGCCGCTCGCCTGCCATCCTGGTGCCTCGCCCGGCGGCGGCTATGATTGCGACGTTCATAAAGAAAGTGACAAGTAACAAGTGAAAAGTGAAAAGTGAAAAAGAAGAACCAAGGTACTTCCGTTACTTGTCACCTGTCACTTGTCACTTGTCACTTGTCACTGTTCAAGACTCCGTTATTGGCTCGCTGTCAGTGATGCGGACCGGCGGATTGTTGCGCGTCTCGCAGTGGACGGCGAGTTGCGCCATTAGCACGATGTTCGCCACTGTTACCGTTTTCAGGATCTTCCCAGAGGCGACCAAAAATCATCTTGCCTGCGGTGGTTTGCAGCACGCTGGTCACCGCAATATCAGCATTCTTGCCGATCAAGCGCCGCGCGTTGTCAACCACCACCATCGTACCGTCGTCAAGATATGCCACACCCTGGTTGTATTCTTTCCCTTCCTTCAGGATGAACACGCGCATCGCTTCGCCGGGAAGGACGACAGGTTTGAGCGCATTGGCGAGCTCGTTGATATTCAGCACACTAACGCCGCGCAGTTGCGAAACCTTGTTGAGATTAAAATCGTTGGTGACGATGACCGCGTCCAGTTGTTTTCCCAACTCGATAAGTTTTAGATCCACTTCCCGCACAGACGGAAAATCAGTTTCGACGATTTGAATATCAAGCGAGCTGTTGTTCTGCAAACGGTTTAGCATGTCGAGCCCGCGGCGGCCGCGCTGTCGTTTGGAAGAATCCGGAGAGTCGGCCACTTGTTGCAGCTCGCGCAAAATGAATTGCGGAATGATCAGCGTGCCTGTCAGAAAACCCGTCTCAGCGACATCGGCAATCCGGCCATCAATAATTACTGACGTATCAAGAATTTTAAGATCACGTCGCGAGGCTTTATCGGTAAGTATGCCGCCTAGCGCCGAGAGCTCGAGATAGTCACCCTTGGCAGCTCCTACCATCAACCCCACGTAGCCCATAAAGAAGACAAGGCCCAGAGTAAAAAATGTGCGAACCTCATGGGCCATCGACTCCTGCCTCATGATCAGTGTCCCGATCAAATAGGCGCCGATAATTCCCAGGATTGAACCGACTGCGGCCCCGATCAGAGTCTTTAAAGATGCGCGTCGGATTCTTAATTCGAAGAGGATGATGCAGATCGCAACCAGGGCTCCGACCCCGGCAGAGAGCCACGGATCACCGCCAATAGGTTTGAGCACGTATCCAGCGGTAACGAGAACGAGGGTAAAGATTAATCGGATAATAATGACATCCGCATGCATGATGGCAAATCTTACCACGCCCACCCCAACCCGTCACCAAAAACCTCCTGCAAACGCGGTTTGGCGTGGTATGCCGCAGCACTGCTAACGAAAAGGGACGGACCACGCGGTCCGCCCTTCTGTGTTTGCGGTAGCTTCTATGTTTAGCGGTTGTCAGGATACTGAATCCGAACGCTAAAGCTACCGCTGTTATCGCTGTAGTTATCGTCGTTAACTAACAGGAACAAGCGACCGTCGCTGGGCACCGTCAAGGTCATCTGACCACCGACCACGAAAGGCTGTGTCCTTTGGCCATTCGCCAGAAGTATGTAACCGATCAAGGTGCCGACTCCAGCGGTCGGTACCGGACGAGTGGCGAAGATTGACGACGCACCCGGAGTTGCTCCGTCCGGCGAAACCACGCCGACGCGGCGGCCCGCGGTGATGTTTCCACTTGCGGTGATTATGACTTGATCGCCGGAGCGTAAATCAATTCCTGTATCCGCACCGCGCGATTCAGTTCCCTGAACGGCGATGATTCCTTCCAACATGCGGTTATTCCGGCGGCCGTCTCGGCGTGGACCACTGCCGGGTTGTCGGGTGCGTATAGGCGCCGGGTCGTTATCACCTTCACCGGGTAAGGCAAATGGATCGTAACCTTCATTACGATTGTTGTCGTCGCTGGTTCTGGCCATCGCTGCAAGATCCAGTTCCTTGCGAATGCGAACATTAAAAGCACCGCGAGCGTCCGTGTAGGAACTGCGGTTGGCCGTCAGATACAGCCGGCCATCACGATCGGCGGTAAACTCACGCGTCGCGCCCAACTCGATAATCGGTGAATCGTTATCGTTCCCGATTACGCCTATCAGCGAACCTTCGGCGACCCGCGGAAGCGGCGCATATGGATCAGTAGTGCTCAAACCTGCCGGAGTGATCCTTGTGCGACCAGCGTAAATGGTGCCGGTTGCGTCAACCCGTATCCTTTCGCCGCGCCGGACATCCACACCGCTGTCAATCCAGTTTGAACTAAGCGCCACATCGACGGTCCGCGTTTGATAACGTGCCTCGTCCAGCGAGCGCCCCTCAATCTCGATGCGGTCGATTTCGCGTGGCCGCAGGAAAATCACTTCGCCCTCGCGCACCGTTCGCGTGGTTTGTGAATAAGTGGGCTGTGTGGAAGTCGAGCCGCGATTGCTGGTTTGTACCGGCAACGTTGCCGGTGCTGTCAATTGAATCGCAAACCGGCCGTTGATGTAGCCCAGCACATTGCCACGTAGCTGCGTGCCACTGCGTAAATAGATGGTGTCAGCGGCGGCGATCGAAACAGCCGCAAGCGTAAGCAGTAAAGCAAAGACAAATTTTTTCATAGTGATCTCCTCCTTGGTCTCAGCCAAAGAATTAATTGTGGGAGAGAATTAAGAGATAGGTAGCTATCTGCCTGCTTGAGGGGGAATGAGTAAGGATACAGCGAAGGCGATTACAGATCAAACACGCTGGTTTTGACTGGAAAACCGTCGGTGCCCTGGCGTTCCCCCGAGTGGCATGAGGTCAGTACCACCTCGCGGTAGCGGGTGGGTCCCCAGACTGCCGATTGCCAAATGCCGATTGGCCAGTTGCGGAGCAGACCAATTGGCAATCGGAAATCGACAATTGGCGATGGACCTTACGGTCTCGCTTCAGTGCTGGGCGGCTTCACAGTAACCGCCGGAATATTTTGATCCCGCACCAGTTGATTAAAGGCGGGCACGTCAGTCTTCATGATCTGGGCCAGCCTCGCCAACTGCGCATCGATCTGCACAACCACTTCATCATAGACGGCATACGACTGTTCGGTCGGCGCTGAATCCGCGCTCGCTACGACGCCGGCCAGTGCCGCGAGTTTGTTGTTTAAGCGAATTGGGAAGTTCAACGGATCCTGACTGCTTTGATTCTTCGTTTGATACAGAGTCTCTTCAACCGCCGTCAGGTTGTTCTTCAAAGTCAAAGCCGCGTCGTTGATAACTTTAAAGCCCGGCTGGCCCGCCACCCGCTTCAACAGATCATCCACCTGCTTACGAACCTCACGAATCTGAATGATCCCGTTGTGTGTTTCGGTCAACTTGTCGCGAATTCTCAAGCCAAGTTCGAACTGCTTCGCATAGTCGCTCGACGTTGTTGTCAGACGCGGATCACGTTTCACTTCAAGGTTTTCAGTTAACGTCTTACCATCAGCCGTTAGCCGCACCTGATACATACCGGGAGGAACACGCGGACCGCGCACTTCGCCCGCCCACAAAATCATTCCGGGGAATCTAACTGCACTCGCATAGCGCAAATCCCAAACGAAACGGTTCAACCCCTCGTCTGTCGTAACTCGCGGCGTTCGACCGCCGCCAAAAAATTCAGATTCCTCGCCTGATGGCGCCTGTGGTTCTTCCGGAGGGGTAGTCACTTGAGCTGCTCCCGGCACCGGTGAAGGCGACGCTTGTGCGCCAGGCGAAGGAGTGGCTGACGGCGATGGCAGCGCGCGCGGGGCCCTCGCGGTGAATTTCTGAATTGATTTCCCAGTCGAATCTAGAAACTCCAACACTACATCGCTGGTCGGTTTTGCTTTAAGTGAATAATAAACAACCGCGCCGTTTGGAGGATTGCTGCCAATCGTGGCGGTAGCCGGAAGTTGAAATCCACCGCCGCCCTGCATACGGTAAACATCCTCAGGATGAAACAGTTTCGTTTCCTTGACTGCGTTCGTGCCGCCTGTACCCACCATTTGATGTAGCAGCGGCAAATCATCAAAGATCCAAAACGATCGTCCCTGTGTTGCCGCGACCAGATCCTTTTCGCGTTTATGAACCGCAAGGTCGGTGATGGGAACTACCGGAAAGTTGAATTGCATGGGCTGCCAATTCGCTCCGTCGTCAAATGAAAGGTAAAGACCTGTCTCAGTTCCGGCGTAAAGCAAGCCACGCTTGTTAGGATCCTCGCGTATCACCCGCGTGAAAGCAGTAGCAGGAATACCATTGGTGATCTTCTTCCACGTCTTGCCGTAGTCGCTGGTTTTGTATAGATAAGGTTTGTTGTCATCCCACTTGTACATCGTGGCCGCGACGTAAGCGGTGGCTGGATCGTTAGGCGATGCTTCGATGGAATTGATTTGGATCCATTCCGGCATGATCGACTTTGGCGGTGTTACATTTTGCCAGTTTGTACCGCCGTCACGTGTCACCTGGACCAGCCCATCGTCCGACCCAGTCCAGATCACGCCCTTCTGCAGCGGCGATTCCATGGCCGTGAAGATCGTGCCGTAATATTCGACGCTGGTGTTGTCTTTAGTGATTGGGCCACCGGACGATCCCTGCTTGGATTTGTCGTTGCGCGTGAGGTCCGGACTAATGACTTCCCAGCTTTGCCCTTCATTCAACGAGCGGAACAGCGCGTTGCCGGCGGCGTAAAGCGTATTCGGATCGTGTGGCGAGAAAAGAATGGGAAAGTTCCACTGGAAGCGATACTTCAAAACGTCGGCGCCGGCTCCCATCGGGTTGTTTGGGTAAGGTGAGATATCGCGCAATTGACCGGTATGATGATCGTAACGCGTGAGCAAACCGCCATACGAACCTGCATATACTATTTTCGAGTCTTTGGGCGAGGGCGCAATCCAGCCTGACTCGCCGCCACCGACGTCGTACCAGTCCCGAACTGTGATACCGCCCTCGGTAGTGCGGCTGGCGATGCGTACGGTTGAGTTGTCCTGCTGCGCGCCGTAGATGTTATAGGGGAAATCGTTGTCTAAGGTGACGCGATAGAATTGGGCCGTCGCTTGATCCTGGTCAGTCCAACTCTTGCCGCCATTAAACGAAACATTCGCACCACCATCGTTACTATTGATCATGCGATTGGGATCATCCGGCGCGATCCACAAGTCATGATTGTCGCCATGCGGGACTGATATTGATGTATAGGTCTTGCCCCCATCGTTTGATTTATAAAAACCGGTGTTGAGGACATAAACCGTGTCAGCGCTTTTCGGATCAGCATAGATGCGCGTGTAGTACCACGCGCGCTGGCGCAGTCTTCTTTCCTCGTTAACTTTCGTCCAGGTTTTGCCGCCGTTGTCAGAACGAAAAACGCCGCCGTCTTCCGCTTCCACGATGGCCCACAGTCGATCCGGAGCTGCTGGTGAAGCGGTGATGCCTACTTTCCCGATCGTCCCTCTAGGCAGTCCGGGATTGCGCGTGATCTCGGTCCAGGTGTCGCCGCCATCAGTGGATTTGAAAATGCCACTGCCCGAGCCGCCGCTCTCCAGCGTCCAGGGCTTGCGATAAACCTCCCAGAAGGCCGCGTAAAGAATATTTGCGTTGGTTGGATCGATAATTAGATCTGAGGCGCCGGCTTTATCACTTCGGTGCAATACTTTCTGCCAGGTCTTGCCGCCGTCCTTTGAGCGATACACTCCGCGTTGTTCGTTGGGGCCCCAAACATGTCCCAGCGCCGCGACATAAACGATGTCGGGATTTTTTGGATGGACGCGAATGCGTGGAATTTGGCGCGTATCTTCAAGACCCAGACGCTTCCAGGTCTTACCCGCGTCGGTGGATTTATAAACGCCATCACCATGCGAAACATTGCCGCGAATCGGCGACTCGCCCATGCCTACGTAAATCGTATTCGGATCGGAATCCGACAAGCCAATCGCACCGACTGAACCTGTGCCAAATACTGAGCCGTCGGAGACCGGTTCCCAGTTGATGCCGCCGTCAGTAGTTTTCCAAACGCCACCGCCGGTGGCGCCGAAGTAATAGACCATCGGCTGCGTAGTGACACCACTAACCGCAGTGACACGCCCACCACGGAACGGACCAATCAAACGCCACTGCAGCGGCTTGAGCGGATTGTTGTCTGGCGTCGGTGCGGGTGACGGTTGCTGTGCTTGTATTGGAATCGAAAGTGAAAACGAGGCGATGAAAAGGATGGCTAGTAAACAAGCTAACCTTCGAAAACAATTCACGCTTGGGAAACAACTCAAGCCTCGGCGCGCTGCGGGCAAAATCGTCGGCATACATGACTCCTTGGTCTACACACGTTGATGGATTAGAGCGGAGCGGGATAATACCACCAAATGCACCTACGCCGTGGTTCCGCGTATAATCCGGAGCTATGCGCTCGCTCACTCTTAACATGAATCGCGTCCTATTAGTTCTGCTGTTTGTAATTTCAGCGGCTCCCATGTTGGAGTAAGAGCGGGGGCAAGCTCCGCCTTCCCAACCCTGAGACTTTCCACTTGCGCGATTGGTTTCAGGTTGAAAGCCTTTCCAGCGATGATTCTAATTCAAGTCTGATAAGCTCTAGGTCAGGAAGGTGGGCTTGCCCCCGCTCTTTCCGGTAGACTGCAACGCAGTTTGATCCAAACATTCATGCTTATAGGAACAGTACAACAAATCTGGTGTTACCCAGTGAAGTCGATGGCCGGCGAACAGTTGACCGACTGCACAGTCGGTTCGCTTGGTCTACCGGGCGATCGTGGCTGGGCCGTCAGAGATGAAGAAAAGAGCGAGATCAAAACCGGCACGCGCATCCCGCTGCTAATGCAATGCGCATCGCATTATCAGGAGCAGCCGACCGATACAAACATTCCCCACGTAACGATCACGTTTCCCGACGGTTCAACGGTCAGTAGCAGCGATCCCGAAGTGGACACCAAACTGTCTGCGGTACTGGGGAAAAAAGTGAAACTGTGGCCGCGCCAGCCGGCGAGCAACAAGGAGCACTATCGCCGTGTCGGTGCAGCCGCTCGAGTTATTGCACCGCTCACGAACGTCCCCGGGTTTCGTGCTCTCCTTCCGGCGATAACAAAACTACCGCCGATTAGTGCGACCCTGGGCCGCTTTCAGCCGCAACGAGGATGAACCAACTCCGGATCTATCACAGTTACCGAAAGAGCTATTTGAATTCACCTCGCCGCTCGGCACCTATTTTGATGCGTTTCCGATTCATGTATTAACCAGCGCATCGCTGGCGGTGATGTCGCAACTAAACCAAACGGCGAATTGGGACGTGCGTCGGTTTCGTCCAAACTTCTTCGTCAAAACCGACGATGGCATCGAGGGATTGGTTGAATCAGAGTGGACCGGGCGAACTTTGCGAGTTGGGAGCGTGGAGGTGAAATGCGAAATGCCGGCGGTGCGTTGCGGCATGACCACCAAAGCGCAGAAGGAGTTGGCCAAAGATCCTTCTGTGTTGCGCACGATCGTTAAAAACGCAAACCAAAATCTTGGTGTGTATGCGAGTGTGGCGAAGAATGGCGCGGTGCGCGAAGGCGACGTGGTCGAGTTGATCTAGTTTCCCGGCCAGCAGGCAACACCATTAAGCTTCGGACATAGAGTGCAACCTACGCGCACCAAAAGGTCTTTTACTAATCATCTCAATTCACACCTGCCAGCGATGTAAGAATTTTTGCATCAGCGCCGAATGGCGCGAAATGTAAAAGCCTGGGGCAACGCCCCCAGGGAAGGTCTATCCTTTGACTTGAGCGCTGAAGGCGCGAAATAAATCAAAGGAGAGACCTATGCCACAATCATTCTCATCAGTTTTAATTCACTTGGTATTCAGCACAAAGAATCGAGAACCACTCATTACGCCTGCGATAGAACCTCAACTCCATCCGTACATGGCCTCAATTTTTCGCGCCTTGAAGTCACCCACACTGACTGTAGACGGCACAACTGACCATCTGCATATTCTCTTTTCACTCGCTCGCGTGATTTCAATCGCCGACTTGGTGCAAGAAGTGAAGACGGAGACATCAAAATGGATCAAGAAGAAAGGATCCGACTTTGCAGATTTTCATTGGCAAAGCGGTTATGGCGCATTTTCAATCGGCCAATCGCAAGTTACTGCGCTTAAAAGATACATTCACAATCAGAAGCGACATCACCAGCGCGTTACTTTCCAAGACAATATCGAAAATTTTTGAAGCGGTATCAGATTGATTATGACGAGCGTTATGTGTGGGATTAATTAGGGCCGCGCCTTCAGCGCTAAAGAATTAAATGCCCGCTTCCCTGGGGCGTTGCCCCAGGCTTTTACATTTCGCGCCATTCGGCGCTGATGCAAAAATTCTTACATCGCTGGCGGTTGTGAATTGAGATGAGTACTAAAAGACCTTGCGCGTATAAGCACTTTATGTCCGAAGCATGATGGTGTTTGCCTGGTGGCCAGGAAACTCCAAATTAGAACAATTCTTCCAACGCTTCCTCGACCGATCGTACGCCCACGGTTCTTATCCCAAGCATGCGTTCCAACCCGGTAGTGTTTGACGAAGGCATGACGATCGTCTTGAATCCCAGCGCCTGCGCTTCGCGCGCGCGTACGACCGCTTGAGTCGTGCCGCGCACTTCTCCCGTCAGGCCAACTTCACCAAACACAGCCGTGTGCGGATCGATTGGAGCGTTGCGAAAACTCGAAGTGATTGCCGCAACAACGCCGAGATCAACCGCCGGCTCATCAACTTCTAAGCCACCGGCGATATTTACGAAGACATCGTCGCCCAGCATCTGCAAACCCACGCGCTTTTCCAGCATGGCCATCAACAAAGCGACTCGATTCTGATCCACGCCCTGGGTCATGCGGCGCCCCGTGCCGTATTTGGTTTCAGAAACGAGCGCCTGAATCTCGACCAGCAACGGCCGTGTTCCCTCCATGCAGGCAGTGACCACTGAGCCGGCAACGTTCTGCGGGCGCTCCTGCAAAAACATTTGCGAAGGGTTTGCGACCGGGATAAGACCTGCGCCGGTCATCTCAAAAACGCCAATCTCGTTTGCGGCGCCAAAGCGGTTCTTCACCGCGCGCACGATGCGATGGTTGTGATGGCGTTCACCTTCAAAATAGAGAACGGTGTCGACCACATGCTCCAACGCTTTGGGACCGGCAATCGATCCATCTTTTGTTATGTGGCCGATCAGGAAAACGGGAATAGTGCGTTTCTTCGCGAGGAGAAGGAACTGGTGCGCCGCTTCCCTTACCTGTGAAACCGATCCCGGCGCCGATTCAATCATTGCTGAGAAAACTGTCTGAATTGAATCAACGACGATGGCGGCGGGCTTGAGGCGTTCAACTTCGTGAAAGATATTTTCCAGATTCGTTTCCGGCAACAGGTAAAGGTTCTGAGCTTTGATTCTCAATCGTTCGCCACGCAATTTGATTTGACGTTCAGACTCTTCACCGGAAACGTAAAGCACGGTGGCGCCGTTTGCGCTGAGCTGATCAGCGACCTGAAGTAGTAATGTACTTTTACCGATGCCGGGATCACCGCCGATGAGAACGAGGGTTCCGGGAACAATACCGCCGCCGAGAACCCGATCAAACTCTGTTACCCCGGATGCGATGCGCACTTCGTCCTGCGATTCAATCTCAGAATAGGCAATCGCCTCGACCTCGCGCGTGTGGAAAGCGTTGCGTGGCTTTCCCTTTTGCGAGGCGCGAGTGCGCTCTTCAACAAGCGAATTCCATTCGCCGCACTCGGGACATTTCCCCAGCCACTTGCCCGACTGATGCCCGCAATTCTGACAAACAAAAATTGTGTTGGTGTTCTTCAATGCTTCTCTAAGAGAGAGTATGCACGCTGATCATAAGCGCTCAAGGCGCGATATGTAATAGCCAGCAAGCGCGAAGAGCGTCGCCCCTGGATAGATGTGGAGTACTGGTCCCGCGCCCTGAAGGTGCAATATTTTGTGAATGGTAAATAGCTTTATATGTCGCCCTTTCAGGGCTCGGACTTATAAAAACGCTTGTCCAGGGGCGACGCGCTTTGCGCTTGCCCCTGCTATTACATTCAAGCGCCTTCGGCGCTCAAGACTCTTGATCTGCTATTAACGATGACGTTACAACAGGGCTTTTACATTTTCGACTGGCCGTCCCAGCACTGCGCGACTGCCACGTTCGACTATCGGTCGCTGAATGAGATCCGGATGTTTGACCATCAACGAAATAATTTCGTCGTCGGTAAACTCGCCTTTGCCTAAGCCAAGCTCGCGATAAATACTTTCGCTGGTGCGGAGTAGTTCGCGTGGCTTGATCTTCATCTTGCGGATCAATTCCGTGAGCTTCTTCTTTGTCAGCGGTTGGTTGTAGTAATTAACTTTTTCGAAGTCGACGCCACTCTCCCGGAGCAGCTTGTCCATCTCACGGCACTTCGTTCAAGTGGGCTTTTCGTAAATAGTAATCATTAAAATGTTCTTTGTACTTTGTTCTTCGTACTTTGTTCTTGTTCTTGTTTCTTTGTTTTTGGCTCCTAGTAGTTGCTGATTTGGCGAATCTTTGCAACTTATGGAACTCAAACCACCAAGCACAAAGACCCAAGCACAAAGTTCGTTTTTCTTTACGGAAATATCCCCCGCACTCTCGTCGCTTCCGCAACTCGATCGACCGCCAAAATGTAAGCGCCGGTCCGCATGTCGGTGTCATAGCGCTGGGCCGTTTCATAAACTGACTTGAATGCGGTGCGCATCGTTTGCTCGAGGGTTTCGTTAATCTGGTGTTCCGACCAGAAGAACGAATATTGATCCTGTACCCACTCATAGTAACTAACAGTCACGCCACCAGCGTTCGCAAGAATGTCCGGAATCAAAAACACGCCTTCGTCAGCCAGCACCCGATCCGAGCCGGGCGTCGTTGGGCCATTCGCGAGTTCGGCAATGATCTTCGCTTTCACTCGCCCAACATTTGCCAGCGTGATTGCGTTCTCCAAAGCCGAAGGCAAAAGAATGTCGCAATCAACTCCAATGATGTCTTCGGGCGACATCGATTTCGTTCCGGCAAGACCAGACAGAGATGTGGTCTCCGCTTTGTGGCGCAACGCGGCCTGAATGTCTATACCTGTTTCACTAAAGACGCCCGCTTTGGAGTCACAAGCCGCCACCACGCGTGCGCCATCAGCGGCCACCAGGCGTGCGATGTTCGCTCCCGCGTTGCCAAAACCATGCACCGCCACGCGTGCCCCTTTAAGGTTCATTCCCTTCACGCGACAGGCTTCGCGCAAAGCATACAAACAACCCCGCGCAGTCGCTTCTGCACGGCCCTGGGAACCACCGAGAGATATTGGTTTGCCGGTTACGACGCCCAATTCCGTGTGGCCGCGGACCATTGAAATGGTATCCATAATCCAAGCCATCGTTTGCTCGTCTGTGTAAACGTCAGGCGCGGGAATATCGCGATCCGGCCCAATGATCGGCGCAATTTCAAAAGCGTAGCGCCGCGTTAATCTTTCCAGTTCATTCTTCGAAAGGCTCTTCGGATCGCAAATGACTCCGCCTTTTCCACCGCCGTAAGGGATGCCAACCGTCGCACACTTCCAGGTCATCCATGACGCCAATGCCTTCACCTCGTCGAGCGTGACGTTTGGGTGGTAGCGGATGCCGCCTTTCGCCGGGCCACGCGCGATGTTGTGCTGCACGCGGTAACCCTCAAACACCTGGACATCCCCACCATCCATTTTGACTGGAATGGAGACTATCAACTGCCGCTTCGCAGCGCTTAAAACGTTACGCGTCGAGTCGTCGAGATCCAGATAGTCAGCAGCGCGATTGAATTGTTGTTTGGCAATTTTGAATGGATTGAGTTCTTCCTGAAGCGCTTCCCTGGTAGCCATGCGTGTTCTCCTGGAAAGGGGGTGCGAGAGCGCGGCAATCGTAAGATGTCCAAAGTCCAAAGTCCAACGTCCAAAGTCGGAAACAAAGTTCCGAGTTTAGAGTTTCGCGTTTCGAGTTCAAGGCCTTGGGTCTCGATTCGAGAACCTTGCGTTGGTGCACTCAGTGTAAACCCATACTTGACTCGAAACTCGCAACTCGAAACTCGGAACTTTATTCATAAAACAGGGTCTAAGTTACCGAGCACCAGCTCCCGCGACCCGCAGGCACCGGCAAGGGGAGATTCAGATGTTTACAAACTTAATTGAGTCGAGTTCGCACACAGACGAATTCAAACGGCGCGGGTCCTTTTTTCTGTTCACCACCGTCACCTATTTCTTATTGTTTGCTATCGCCGGCCTCGCAAGTATCTACGCCTACGACGCGCGTCTGGAAGACCAGAACACCCTCGAGATTGTAATGCTGAGTCCGGTTGACTTGCCGGCGCCTCAACCTGCTCCAGTGGTGCGCAATACTGCGCCTCCGAGAGCAAACGACAACAGTAGAACCGTTTCAGTGCGCGAAAATCCGATGGCGAGGGTAGACCAGCCTGACATCGCTCCTACCACCGTTTCCGCTAAACCGAACACAAACCCTCCCGTTCCGGACGGTCGAACGTGGGTTGTTGGTACCGGCAATTCAGATCCTGATGGCATTGGTGGCCCCGGTAGCGTGGGAAATGGAGTTGGACCAGGAACCGCCGGGGGACAAGTGTCGGCAATCGAAGTGGGCACGCCGCCACCTGCTCCTCCTGTCGAAAGACCGCATCGAATTATTAGCAAGGGCGTTATTACCAGTGAAGCGATTTCGCTGCCGAAGCCTCCCTACCCGCCACTTGCGAAGCACTTAAAGATTCAGGGTCCGGTGAATGTGCAGGTCTTGATTAGTGAAACTGGAAAGGTGATTTCGGCGAGAGCGGTTGCCGGAAATCCGGCTTTAGTAACAGCAGCGCAGCAGGCGGCAATGCAGGCACGCTTTTCACCAACATTACTCGGTGACCAGCCGGTGAAGGTTTCCGGAATAATCACCTACAACTTCATCTTGCAATAAAGGTTTGAACTTTGCGTGGGACTCCTTAACAGCGACGAACCTAGTTTGTCGAACATCGATTCCAACCGAAACAAAGAAGTACGCGAGCGACGAGCGCTCGCGTACTTCTCCCGCCGATTATGCTTCTTGGCCTCGGCTCCGCCGCCGGATGTGAGGCGGTGGCTTTGCCCCGCCGACAGCGGCAAGATTGTGGTTAGGCTATGCCCCTGGTCCGGGCTTAGCCCTTTTGTTGGGCCAAAAGCAGCACCAAGGCCATAGCCCAAAATGTAGAGGCCACCTCTACGGCGGGGCATAGCCACCGCCTCACATCCGGCGGCAAAGCCGAAGCTGATGTCGCGATATTACTTTGAGGCCAGTTATTATTAACCCTAGCTCGGCGGTAAAAACGGCGTCAGTTTCTTTGTGATCACTTGCCGGCAGACACCGCAGAACGGTTGGTTGAGGTTGCGCATCCGGCAGTTGAACTCGGGCCGGTAAACCCTGCAGTGATAATAGTCCGCGCCTTCAAACAATCCGACGGTCCCAGCCGGGACCGGAGAAGGTTGGGGATCGCAGCCGGCACAGTTTGCATTTTGGGTTGTCGGGACCGGCGTACCGGGTTGAATCAAACTCCGCCATTTGGTGGTCGCCGGGTTTTTGTTTGTAGTTATGTTCGGTTGACTTGGTTCGCTTCCGGAATGGTTGTCGTGACCGTGGTCATGAGCACAACCCTGGTAATATTCGTATTCATCGGCAAGACCAAAGGCCGAATGGCCCATCTCATGCAGCGCGATCTCCACGGCATTGGGCGCCTTTGAAAATGTGGGTACTTCGCCACCTGACCCACCATGAATTGGACTGTTCACTTGCAGCAGCGCCAGATGCCATTGCGGCAGCAAGTTCTTTACAACCTTTATTACGCGGCTGCTTTTTCCTACGAGCAAGCGACGGATGCCGCTGGTGCAAAACGACGCGTCGAAATATGTTTTTGGCTTTGCTCCCGTGCCGCCGCAGCTGGTTGGATCCCTGGCGCCGCTGTCGGTCGAGGTAACATCAACGCGATAGACGTTGATGGCTGCGGGTAGTCGATCGTAAGGCGCCGCAGTCAATAGCGTATTAGCAAACAGGTCGGCATCGGTTTTGAATTGGGCCATCTCAGCGCTGCGATATCCTTCAGACACTGTCACCACATTCCAACGCCGGGTTGGATCCCCAGCGTCGGCAATTTTGGTTAACCCGAGGACTTGTCCATCCGAGGTGCCCATGATGTTCTCCCTTCTGGCTGGTGAGCCCCCACGCCACGCGGGCTGCCCGCGCGGGGCCCCGATTGAGGAGCCTTACTTCTTGAGTTTGAACCGCGCAATCTCGGTCGCGGGTCCGGTGGCGAGTGATCGCAGCGCCATCCTTCCTCTCAGAGCGCCCTCAGGTTCAACGTCTGGTTGTCCGGCACTCCTCGAGAGAGTCACATCCTGGCCCTTGTCGGTTTTGGGAACGACAACTGTAAATACTCCTTTTCGTTTTGGCGCCGGCGCGCGCGCGATGCTTTGTTCCGGATCGTCTGTAAAGACCTCAGCATCATTTCTGGTGGGATTGTGTAAGACGCGCCGAAACAGCGTCTTGTCCTGATCACTCTTTACTTCGGCCCAGAAGCCCTTTTGCTGTTCATACCCCTTCACTGGATCGGAAGGCGGCACAGTCATTTCAACCGGCTGCTGTGAAATCAGTTTCACTTGGTCGCCTTGGTAAGAAAAAGTAAGGCGGACCGCTCTGGGTGATTCGGCGGACGGCTTTATTGCGCCAGCTTGTTGTGCCGGCTTGCGTGGATGTGCTTTCTTCGCCAGCTTACGGGCTTTGGACCTGGCAACGAATTTGGACGGCGCTACTCGCTTGCGCGCTTTTGGCTTGGCTGCGCGCTGAGCTAATTTACCTGTCTTAGCTGCGGACTTGCGCGATCTTGCTGCGACCGTACGTTTTCTCGACTTCGCTTTAGTAATCGACTTGCGAGATTTTGGCTTGGTCGCTTTTTCTATTGTTTTCGCCATCGCTAGACTCCTTCCGAACAATTGGGCCTATGAAAGTTGAAGCTAAGATTGCGGCTTGACGCCGCATAGCACGGAAAGGCTCGGCCTTCTGGAAGAGTTTCTCACCACTTTTTCTGAGGCTTAGCCTCGAAAAAAGACATTAAAAGAGCAACCTAGCGGAAAACCATAGGCATTTCCGCACTGTGCGGCGGCAAGCCATAAAACTAAACGCTCATGCCAGAAGCGTTCCGATCCTCTTTAGTTGTGAAAAGCCCTGCTAAGCTTGAGTTGAACCGCATTATGGGTAATTGAGTTAAGA
>JBPCLZ010000150.1:0-17925 GCA_051002775.1 Pyrinomonadaceae bacterium
AATGACTTTGAGCTTGAACTCACGGGTGAATATGCGGCGTTTCGTTGCTGACTTCTCAGACATGTTAAGCCTCCTCCCCAACAGGGATGTATGCTTAACTTTCTGTGCAGGTCAAGGGTGCAGTTCAATGTTTTGTTAAGCAGTTCAGCCTTTCAAACAATTAGAACCCTTGCTCAATACAATAAGCCTCTAAGTTAGGAAGGTGGGCTTGCCCCCGCTCTTTCCTGGAATAGATTGCAATGACAAGTACAGCAAACATCGGAATGATTGGTCTCGGCGTGATGGGCCAGAACCTGGCGCTAAATATTGAACGCAACGGTTACTCCGTCGCCGTTTACGACCGGGAGCCGCCGGTCCTTGATGCTTTTATTGCTCGCCATCCGGGCAAGCAGTTAATTGGTTTTCATTCGCCGCAAGAGTTTGTCGCATCGCTGGAACGCCCGCGCAAAATCATTCTCCTGGTTAAGGCCGGGCAGCCCGTCGACTGGACTATCGATTTGATAAAGCACGCCCTTCAAGAAGGCGACATCATTATCGACGGTGGCAATTCCTATTTCAAAGACACGGAGCGACGCGAGAAAGAACTCCAGGCTACCGGCATGTTCATGATTGGCTCGGGCACGTCGGGTGGCGAAAAAGGTGCGCTGCTTGGACCCAGTCTTATGCCAGGCGGTGATCGCAGCGCTTACGAACAGATTCGTCCTATTTGGGAAGCAATTGCCGCGAAGGTGCCTGATGGTCCATGCGTTACCTACATCGGTCCTGGTGGTTCAGGACATTTTGTAAAGATGATTCACAACGGCATCGAGTACGGCGACATGCAGCTCATTGCCGAAGCGTACTGGATCCTTCATCACGGACTCGGGCTTGGGATTGACGAGCTGGCTGATATTTTTGGCGAATGGAACCGCGGCGATCTCGAATCTTACCTCATCGAAATCACCGCCGAGATAATGCAAGTAAAGGATCCGGAGACTGGTAGGCTGCTACTCGATCTGGTGCTCGATAAGGCCGGGCAGAAGGGAACTGGCAAGTGGGCCAGCCAAATCGCGCTGGACCTGGGCGTTGCAATCCCTACCATCGATGCCGCGATTGTTGCGCGAAATATTTCTGCACTGAAAAGCGAACGTGTCGCGGCTGCCCAACACTTTAGCGCGCCTGCGTCGTCCGCGCCGCCGGCACACAAGCAGGAAATGATTGACGCAGTTCGCGATGCGCTGTATGCGTCCAAAATTTGTTCGTACGCGCAGGGTATGAACGTCATTAAAGCTGCTTCCGATCAGTTTGGTTGGAATATTAATCTCAGTGAGACGGCGCGCATCTGGCAGGGCGGCTGCATCATTCGCGCCAGGTTTCTCGGACTAATAAAAGATGCATATCTGCGACAGCCGGACCTGGTGAACCTGCTGCTCAATAGCGAATTCAAAGCGCGCATTGAGCGTTCGCAATCTTCATGGCGCATGATTGCCGCACACGCAATTCAACGGGGCCTGCCTATTCCGGCATTCTCAGCGAGTTTGAGTTACTTCGATCTTTACCGCTCTGCGAATCTGCCGCTTAACCTGACACAGGCTCAACGTGACTTTTTCGGCTCACACACTTACGAACGCGTTGATAAAACTCAGCAGGGGTTTGTTCATACCGAGTGGGAAGAGCTTTTGGAGAAGCAAAAGGGAACCTCGTAGTCTGTGCGTCCTTTGTGTTCTCTGTGTCTCCGTGGTAATTCTGAGCGGTTGGTCACCACAGAGACACAGAGAACACAAAGGACGCACAAAGACCTGCTCAAAACTCTTCTTCCCTCACCGACGGATGTCATGAAAGATCAACCAAATCTTTTCGTCTTCGATACGATGGAACAAGTTGCGCTAGCGGCCGCGGAACGATTCGTTGACTATTCGATCGCAAGCATTCGCGAGCACGGATCATTCGCAGTAGCGCTTGCCGGAGGTTCGACGCCGCGATCCGCCTACGAATTGCTGGGCGCAAACGAATTCAAAAGTCGCATAGACTGGCCGCTGGTCCACTTGTTCTTTGGTGATGAGCGCATGGTTCCTGCGGATTCGGCCGAAAGCAATTACCGCATGGTGAATGACTCGCTCATCTCGCGAGTCGAGATACCGCCTGGGAATGTGCACCGGATTATTTGTGAGAGCACTCAATCTGAAAGCGCAGAACTATATGAAGCTGAATTGAAGCGATTTTTTCAAAGCGTTGATTGGCCGCGTTTCGATCTGGTCCTGCTCGGCATGGGTGCGGATGGGCATACAGCATCCTTGTTTCGCGGCAGCGATGCTTTGAAAGAGGAAGAGAAGTGGGTGATCGCAACCAGGCAGCCGCAGACCGGAAAGGATCGCATAACGTTAAGCCTGCCGGTTATTAATCACGCGACGCGGGTGGCGTTTGTCGTAACGGGTAATGAGAAAGCCGCCACACTCGCGCGCGTTTGGAGCAGCGAGCAAGCGAATGAAGAGTCGCCGGCGCAAAGAGTCAGGCCGGTTAACGGAATCTTAGAGTGGCTGGTCGATCGAGCTGCCGCTTCGAAGCTCTAACAATTAACGTAGCCGAGCAGCCAGAAGACAATAATAAAGACCAGAATAGTCGAGATGCAGCCGCCGCCAAATTTCCAGGCGGCTGCACCGGCTAACAGTCCACGTAATGGTCCTTCCATACTTTAACCACCTTCGTTAGTTTCAGTCTGAATACCCGCGAAAAAGGCACGATGTTTGGAACAGCGATGAAGCGCGTTCAACTCCTTGGAGTGCGCCGGCCCGGCAGCGCTTGGCCTTAACGCAGGCGATCTCAATTTCGATCGGTCGAAAAAGTCCTTGGGGAAGTTGCGTGCAGGCGTTTCACGGGCCAAAGCGGCTCCGGGTCACCGCACTCCAAAGAGTTGCCGTACTCCTATCAGCGTGCTGCGGCTGCCTTTTCCTGTTCGCCTTTGGCTTGCTCCATGCGCGTGCCCAAAGTTTCGGCGCCTTCGTCGCCTAAAACTTTGCGCGCCTTGGGGAACATCTCGCCTTCCTCTTCCTCAACGTGATGCTCGATGTTCTCTTTAAGAACCGTAAACTTAGCGGTCCACTCTTCCTTGTCTTTGCCAAGCGATTCGAGTTCACCCAACAGCGTCTTCACGACTTTGTGTTCCTCAAATGCTTCCAGGGTGATGTCGTGGGTCTCGTCTGCTTCTTCCAGTGCCGGATAAAAGATTGTTTCTTCAATCCTCGTGTGAATATCGAGCTCGGTCTTGAGTTGAGTGAAGAGCTCTTCGCGCGTCTTAATACCGCGCTCGGTGGTTGCATCGATCTTCTCGAGAATGCCGGCAACCTTTTTGTGATCAGCTTTCAATAAAGTGAAGGCGTTCATAATAAATATTCCTCCCTGTTGTAAACGTTTCAAGTGTCAAGCCGCGGAATTGAGATTCATACCGGTTACGTCGCGACTCACGATACTATCTGGATCTTTTCTTTGCGGTACGTCCCTGCGTCTTTTTCGCGCCGCTTCTTCGGGGTGCGGACTTTTTAGGTACGCCGCGAGACGCGTCGGTTGACCTGCCGCCGCTTTTCTTTGTCGCTTTTTTGCCACTCTTTTTACTGCCAGTCTTACTAGCCCTTTTGGCAGCGTTCGTCTTCTTTGCCGACTTCTTGCTGCTTCCGGATTTGGTAGGTTTGGCAGGGCTGCGACGTTTTGCGGCGCCCCTGCTGCCTGTAGATTTGCTGCCTGTGCTGCGGTCGCTCAAACCAACCAGGCTCGCCAGACGTTTGAGTACGCCCGGACTCTCTTTGATTTGCGATCCCTTGTTAGAAGCGCTGCCGATTCTATCTCCGACTTCACTGCCGGAACGCGAGCGCGCTTGCGGCGGCGCTTCAGCTTGTTGGTTACCTTTTGCCGCTTCCATTTCGGCGCCGAGCTCTTCGAGGGCTTTCTTACTCAATGCCTGCCGCGCCTTGCTGAAAAGTTCGCCTTCTTCTTCCTCAACATGGTGCTCAACATTTTCCCTGAGCACCTTCAGCTTGGCGTCCCACTCGTCTTCGGGCCCGCTTCCACTAGCGAGTTCGCCTAGCAAGTCTTTCACTACCTTATGCTCTTCGTAAGCCTCGAGCGTAATCTCGCGCGCCTCTTCCTTGTTTTCCAGCGCGGGGTAAAAAATTCGTTCTTCAATTTGTGCGTGGAGGTCAAGCTCGCCTTTCAGACGCGAGAATACTTGTTTCTTCGCCTGGCCCGATGTTGCTTCGATTTCCTCAAACAGTTGCGCAACTTTCTTGTGGTCTTGCTGTAAAAGTTCAAAGGCGTCCATGAGATGTTCCCCCCAGAATCGTTCTCGATCTACCGGCAAAGTCAGAGGTGAGTTCGTTGGAACCCACCTCCGGAAAAGTTCTGCATTGAAGCTTATTGGCTCGAAGCGAAGCCACGCTGGAATGGAGAACGACTATCAAATGGTTTGGCTTGAGACAGCCATCGATTAGTCGCCGCCGCCGCTACGTTGGCCACCGCCACCACCTTGTTGACCACCACCGCCACCTTGGCCGCCGCCACCCCGTTGACCGCCACCGCCACCTTGGCCGCCGCCACCCTGTTGACCGCCACCGCCACCTTGGCCGCCACCGCCACCTTGTTGGCCGCCACCGCCACCTTGGCCGCCCCCTTGGCCGCCGCCGCCGCCACCTTGTTTATCGCGGTCGCCACCTTGTTGACCGCCGCTACCACCCTGTTGACCGCCGCCGCCACCTTGCTGACCGCCGCTGCCCTGGCCTTCTCTATCTTGTTGCATTGTAGTTTCCTCCCAGTGTTCGGATCGTTTTTGTCGGGGGCTGTATTCGTTTCAGTCTGGCATTAAAAAACGCCAGCGAATCTGTACCGTTCGCATGCAAATAACCAAGGAATTGCTTTAACTCGTGGCAAACGTGCAAGGCGGATGCCAAAAGTCGCGCAGGAAAACACTAGTGATAAATGATGTCATTTAATCGCGCCATTTTTCATGAAGCGCAACAAAGACCTTTCCGCGCGGTGAAGTTTTCTTCCGCGATAGGTAATCAATTCGTCAAGCGTGTTGAAGTAACGGTCGATGATTTTGCCTCTCTCAAACCGGTTGATAATCTCCGGACAGATATATGAACTCCGGCACACCGCTGGGGTGTTGCCTAGTGCCTCAGCAGTTTCTTTAATAGCAGCAACCACTTTTCTTTTGCGCGCCGGCTTCTTCTCTGCCATTTCAGACCCTGCTCGCGCCAGGGCACAAGCGCACACCAATGTTCCGGCCCAGGTGCGAAAATCCTTGGCGCTAAACTTTTCCCCCATTACTTCGCGAATGTATTCCGTAATGTGACGCCGCTTTACATCAACAAACTCACCATTGCCATTCTGAAACTTGAAAACTTCGCGCGCGGGCCTCTGGAGCAAACTCTTCACAACCTTCGCCACCTGGCGATCTTTTATTTGCCGGATTTGGCGCACGCCTGACTTGCCAGGAAAATCAAACTCGACGACGTCTCCCTTAACGATTACGTGTTTTAGTCGTAACGTGGAGATGCCATAGCTGCCGTTCTCACTCGCGTAGACTTGGCTACCCGGACGAATGAAACAAGTCGAAAGAATCCGCATGATCGAGGCCATTACGCGTTCGCGTCCCAGTCCGGGTTGCCTCAGGTGGGCGGCGACGGTCACGCGCATTTTCGGCAGCGCCTCAGCAAAAGCGATGATGCGTTGAAACTTTTTCACATCCTGCCGCCGCGTATGATTATCGTGATAAAGATACTGCCAACGTCCGGCACCGTCTTTGCCCACTACCTGCAACGCACTACCTGCGCGCACGGTAATGGCAACATCGGTCCATGCCGGCGGAATTTTCAGGCTTTGAATTCGTTCCAGATCAGACGCGCCGACTTTTCTTCCGTCGGCGTGCTTATACCGGAAACCGCGTGCTGCGCTTCCCAGACGCTTTATTCCGCTTTGCTGCAAATGCTGAAGTCTGGTCATTGAAGAATTGGAGAGATCCCTGCAGGTTTGTCGCCACAAAGTCTAACTACTGATCGCATCAGGCTGAGGCGATCAGCACGGGCAGAAAAAGGAATGTGGTTTGATTGAAACCTTTTTGGCGCTACTTTCTTTTCTGGTCTCCGCGGTCACCCTGGCCGGATTTAACTTTTGTCTTGGCTTTCTTCTTCACATCCTGAGCCAGGGAACGTCCTTGATCGTCCGACTCGTTGAATTGTCCTTTCGCGTCGCGCCGCACATAGCGTTTGTCCGAACCGGTATCGATTAACTCGCGCTTTCCGTTTCCTGCTTTTTTGGGCATATCGGTCTCCTTGAATTTGTGTAGGCTTCCTGTACATCCAGCGAAGCTCTTTGTTTAGTAACAGACCACCTTTTATGGTCCAACTATGATTGAACACCGTTTGGCCGCAAGCGTAGTGCCAGCTTTTTCTTAGTTAGTTGAAGTCCTATTACTTAACAGGGCGTTCAATCCAATTCAGTTAAGACGTGGGCTCAGTATTTGCAGAGTTATGTTCAGAAATATTTTGTATAGAGAAGGAGCAGAGAGATGCCACGCGGAGACAAACGCGCCTACACCGACAAACAAAAGAGGCAGGCGGAACACATCGAAGAGGGTTACGAGCAGCGCGGCGTTTCTAAGAAGACAGCAGAGGCTCGAGCCTGGGCCACAGTGAACAAAGAGTCGGGCGGCGGCAAGAAGAGCGGATCGGGCCGTGGAAAAAAAGGAAACAAGATTTCTTCAAAGAAGGGCGGCAGGAAGGGCGGGGAGAAAGCCGCCAAGTCATCAAAGAAATCGTCCCGCAAATCGTCCAAGAAGAAGTAGAACAGCAACCAATGCCAACCAAGCGAAAGAAAACGGCGCGTGCCAGCAACAGAGGTGCGAAGAATAAACCGGCACCGAAGCGCGCGGCGCAAACGAAGAAACCCGCACCGCGTTCGGCCGCGACCCTAGGCCAAATGAAAGAACCCAAGTCGCCGATGCCTGCCCAGCATCAACGCAAACCGGGCCTGGAATCAAAACTGAAACCGCGCCCGAAATACCAGGCGCCTTACTACAAAGGTTCAGGGAAATTGGTGGGCAAAGTTGCCTTGATTACCGGCGGTGATTCCGGCATTGGCCGTGCAGTTGCGGTGTTGTTTGCGAGGGAGGGCGCGGATGTTGCCATCACACACCTTCCGCAAGAGGCAGGCGACGCGCGCGAAACGATTGCCGCGGTTGAGGCAGAAGGACGTGAAGGTTTGGCCATTGCTGGTGACATCACGCAGTCAAGGTTTCCGGCAAGTGCCGTGAAGAAGACCATAGCGTCGCTGGGAAAGTTGGACATTCTGGTAAACAACGCCGCGTACCAGCAACATCAGGCGGGCCTCGAAGAACTTTCCGAGGAGCAATGGGATCGCACGTTCAAAACAAATATCTACGGTTACTTTCGCATGACCAAAGCAGTCTTACCACATCTGACAAAGGGAAGCGCGATAATCAATACCGGATCGATCACGGGCCTGGATGGCAGCAAAGAACTGCTTGATTACTCAGCAACCAAAGGCGCAATCCATGCTTTCACGAAATCGTTGGCCCAGAGCCTTATTGAGAAAGGCATTCGCGTTAACTGCGTTGCACCCGGTCCGGTTTGGACGCCGCTGAATCCTTCAGACAAACCAGCGAAAGATGTAGCTAAGTTTGGCGCAGACACTCCATTAAAAAGACCGGCGCAACCGGAAGAAATCGCGCCGGCGTTCGTTTACTTCGCATCAGAAATTGACTCGAGTTATGTAACCGGAGAAGTTCTAACTTTGCTCGGTGGAGAAACCACCGCAGCTTGACACTTTTTGATTTTCACTTTCAGCAGGAGGAAAACTTTATGGGAGACAATGGTGGTGGTGGCAGTGCCGGCGTGGTAGCAGTGCTTGTAATCTTCGTGATTATCGTCGTGGCTGCGCTGTTTGTGTTCGGTGGTCGCCTGTTTGGGGGCAACAAAAAGGTTGATGTGAACGTTACTGCACCCGCGCGGTAGCGACTCAATCAGACGACTTCGCGTGCTGCGGTCCGCGCAGATTAATAGAAAAATTCCCTGTCTACGCAGATGGCAATTCTGTTTAGGCCGAGTTGTGTCTCTATTCCGGCTGCCGCGTGGGGGCAAGTCCTCGTAGTGAATGCTTTGAGAACCGCCGCGCGGCTGTTCTTTATGAGAATGCTGCATAAAGGAGTGCTGTATGAATCGATGGTTTAGAAAATTTTCTCTAGTTGCGGCAGACGGCGCTGGGGTCTTCCTGGATGTTCATTGCCAACGTTGTTCTCATTCTTATCTGGTTGGTGCTAGGTCCTTTTTTAACTACTCTGATACCTGCCAGTTGTGGGTTAATACAGCTACGACCGTATTCACCTACCTCGCCGTTTTCTTGATTCAAAACACGCAGAATCGGGATGCGAAGGCAATTCACCTGAAGGTTGGATGAGTTGATTAAGGGAGTGTCCAGGGCACGCACCGGACTGGTGGACTTACAAAATCTTTCCGATGCCGAGCTGGACGCTTTGCAGGAAGAATTCGCGCGGCTGAGAGCGCAACATGAACAAATAATTCAAAACAACCCATCAGCAGCCGACTAGCAGAATCACCAACTTCGATTGATGAAGAAAATGGAATTAATGTGGCATTAGGAGTTGTTTAACTTTGTCTTCCTTACATTATGAATCAAGCCGCTCGAAAAGCTCATCAGCTCTCCATTGTCCGCCCTGTTTCCCAGGCGGCGAGCACGGTGCCGGATTCAACCGCCTCGCTGAATGATTTGTTTGGTGGCTGGCTCGAATCAGTTGCACCCCGCCTTTCCCAACAACAACCATCACGGGCGTCGACCTTCCCTTATCAGCAGCTCCCTATCTCGACAACCGATATCGTGCGAGTAAACCGCGCAACGGTTCGCGAGAGCACTGCCCATCGGCACTGGCCACCGGATGTGGTGGCTCAGTTTCTCACTGCTGAGGTGATTACTCGCAGAAATAAGCGAACCTGACCGCACCCTAAAATGAAGTTTACCTGCCGACGGGCAAACCTTTCTCCTGACGAAAACGGATTGTCGTTACACTATCTAGCAGGGATTTCAACAGTATGGAGGCTACAACCGTAACAGCCGTCGCTGGCCATGGTAAAACTGTGCGCGAACGGACAGTTTGCGTCTTATCGTCTAAATGAAAAATGCCGCGATCCAAAAGTCGCGGCATTTTTCTGCGAGCGAGTTTCTTTTACTACCTTGTGCCACCCCACGCTTTTCTATTGAGGATGGCTGACGCTGTGATTTCGCGACTGCCCTGGTTGGCATACAGAAAAACCAGCTGCCGACCCACTCTCTCAATTGTTACCAGGCCTTTGTCGGTGCATTTGTCCTGGCCGCGATCGAGAAGCTCTCGGAACCTCGCTTTATTCTGGTTCAGGCTCAATAACTTCCAGCCGTCCGCCACAGTTAAGGGATGGGTAGTCGATCGAGAACACGCGCCGACCGCCCTTAAGTCTTTTTACCGTTACCTTCATTGCCCAGGTCGAGTTGTCATCGGTTTGGTAGCCGGTCCCTTCCCACTCACCGCGCAGCCAGGGCTTTTGCTTGTTCTGGCCTGCCGTATTGGGAATCAGAATAAGAAGCATTCCGATGAGCACTACAGCTTGACGCATTAGCGTTTCAGGTTGAAACAGCGTTTTCCTTCCGTAATCAGCTTTGAATTTGGGAATTGAAACGAGTCTGGAGTTTTTGCACAGGACGACATAAGCGAAAGAGTGACGATAAGGACAAAGAAACGCAACTGTCCACACGCGACCATGGCGACGACAGCGATTCATTGAAGCCTCCATTGTCTTAAACCGGCTGGTGTTTGTCTGCGGGGATCGACGAGGATTGTAGCCAGCGTTATTGGAGTTGAAAAGCCGAAGCAGCCGCGCGACCAGAAAAAGACTATTCCGAATTTTAGTTAGTTCGTGATAAGTTGCGGCGTTAACGGAGGACGCCCCATGAAATTTTCGTCAGAATCGGTAAAGCTCAAATCAAAAGCTCACAACGAAGACTTCTGTTTCGATCTCGAGACGCCGCGTGGACATTTTTTCGCCGTGCTCGATTTTGGCGCACACGATTATTCAAACCTTAATTCCACACTAAAAGGCAAACTTGAAACAATCGTGGGCTCGTTCGTCTCGTTGTCCAGATTTTCGGCCGAACTGTTTCTTGGGTTCCTCGCCAAGGAGATTAACAACTTCCTGCACAATCTCGGTGAACAATCCGGAGGTCCGGAATTGCTCGCCAGCGGCGCGCTGTGCCTGGTAAATGGTAACCGCCTGACTTACTTCCTGTGTGGCGAGGTGCAGTTGAATGTTGTTAACGAGGGACGCATCCTGCCTTTGTACGGCCCCGCGGCCGAGTCGGCTTCCGCGATCGGGGCGAATGCGGGAATCGAACGACTCGGCGCGCGCAATCAGGAAGCTCCTCTAACTGACGTTGTGCAATCGTTTACCTTGCAGGATGCGGATCTGGTTCTATTAATGACTCGTGGTCTTCACGACGTATTTGCAGGCCGAAAATTGGCCAAGGAGATCGCCGGCGCGGGCTCAACTGATACGAAGGTAATTTGCGATGCATTGATGAAGTCGAGCACCTCGGCTCGGGAAGATCGGAGTCTGGTAGTAGTGGGTGGCCCATACGAGAAGTACGTGGATCCGGTGCTTGCCGACTTGAGCAAGGCGGTGGCGGCGCTCGAATCCCGAATGGAGGCACTGACTGAAAACGATCAGTCGAAGAGTTCAAACCAGATCCAAGTTGAACAGAGAATCGGACAGCAACTGGAAGTATTGAAAGATGATCTAAAAAGCAAGGCTGCCAAGATCGATCTTTTGGAGCTGGATGAGAGAGTAAAAAATCTCGGCAAAGGTCTGCTACAAAGACCCACCCTCGAGGGCGAGCCCTTTCAAGCGAACGCGCAGCGACAAGACATGGGCCATCAAATTGATGTAGGCCAGCAACCGGGGATATCTCTGGCTAGGGTCGCGCTCATGGTTATCGGCGCCGCTCTCCTGGGGTCCCTTATAGGTGGCTGGATGGCATCAGGTGACACAAAGGGAGCAGCCGAGGTCTGGTCGGTGAAGACCGCCGGCAATCAAATCACCATTAGCCGTCTAGACGCGGAGCAGGCGACGGTAACTCTGAATGTGGCGCAACCGCTCAACGCAACTGGCGAACAAAAATTCTCGTCCTTCGCAGACGCTAAGCATTACATTGACACCGTCATCACGCCATCAAGCGCGTCAAATTCGCCAGCGCAAACCTTTAACAGTGCTGCTACGGACGAGAATAAACAGATTGGTGCGGTTACGGAGATTGAGTTAAAACAAGGCGACACGCTACAAGAAATTGCTGATCGTCACAAAATCCCTCTGGAGACGCTAATGTCGCTGAACCCGAGGATTACACGGCATACGAGATTACAAATCGGTCAAAAGATTACTGTGCCAACCGTGGCGGCTGGGGCCGCACCTGCGCCGCCTACGGAGTAGCAGGCTTCGACAACTCTCCGGGCGCAGGTTCATGTTGGCTGGCGAACTCTTGCGCAATCCGAAGATGGGTTTGGAGTAGTTCCGCTGCAGAAAGCTGTAGGGATTATGGCGGTGAGCTAAGGTTCGACGAGACCCTTCTTGATGTTACGCTGCCACGCTTCATAGTTGCGTATGCGACGTTTCGCTTGTTTGCGCGTCAGTTTCATTTCCACAGCCACGTGGTCGATCCGCGCCGTGCGGTCCTTCTTCTTATCGTAACGATCACCTGGTGCACGTTGATAGATCTGGTAAGCAAGTGTCCATTCCGACTTAACATCAGCAGTTGCCTGTTTACCTCTTTGTTCCGGCATACACTGTCCTCTCAGGATTCGATTTCGCAGTGAATTCTAGCAGCGATAACGCTTCGGCGGTAGCGGAAACTTGTTGGGAGGGTGGAGCAGCACGCAGGATGAGTTGAAAGAAAACTATTGTTGGCGCTGGGCAAGAGACCTACCGCTTCCGTAGGTGATGCGGTATGGTCCAGCGCCTGAATTCAATCTCTTGTTTTAGTTCCTCCAAGTTTTTGTTCGAGTCGGAGAACCTACCATGAAGCCCCCGAGCGGGATTATTTGGGTTTAGTCCTTTGCTCGCTGTCTCCGGTCGAGCCGATACCCGTGGCCTTACTTCCGGCCTTAGCCGCACCTTGTACCGCACCTTGGGCTGCTCCAGCGGCTGCGCTATAGACCACAGCTTTGATGGCTTTCTTGGCCTTTTTCAAAATTCCGGCCGGCGCTCGTTTCTTTCCCGCCTTCTTCGCTTTCTTTTTGGGTGCTGCACTAGTCTTGGCTTTGCGGGCGCGGGTCTTAGCATTCGCTAGTTGTTTTCTTTCTCTTGGTTGCGGGCATCGGTATCTCCTTATGACTAGCCTATTGATTAGACTTAACTGAAAGCCACATGAAGCAACGCTCCCTCAAAATTTCTGAAGAAGCGTTGCTGCTGTGGACGACATGCTCTGGCCTTGCGGCCAGGGCCTTTTTAGAAATCGGCACGAATTAACCGAATCTCTATCTTTTTCCCATCCACTGGAACCCCCTTGTTCCGAAGTTCATCAATAACAACTTGCCGAGTCTGCTGGAGCTTCTAAACAGCTCTGCGACCCGAGACCAGGTTAATGACGAAAACTATGAGGGCGATCACCAGTAAAGCGTGAATAAGGTTACCGCCGATTCCCCCCAACAATCCCACTAACCAAAGCACAAGTAGAATCACAAGAATCGTCCACAACATACGTTCTCTCCTTTGTTGGTAGCCTGCGAAATGTCTAAAGCGTCTCGAACAGATGGAGTGGGGAGCAATGCTTATGCCATTTGTGGCGGCACTACGTAAGAAGGCTACCTAAACAGCAATAAACAAAGCCCCTTGATGACTTGGTCCGGGAATGACCGAGTAAGGACGGTAGACGGTTGAGGCTATCGTGCATTAGAACCGTTCGCTTACGGTCTAGCGGCGAATAAGAAATCGTGCGGATTCGGTTCGACGCCAGCCGAAAGTCAAACCGTTGGGCAAATATCCAGAGAACCTGGCCCGCGTGGCGGACCGACTCTATCCCACGCCGCACGGCTCTTGACAAAAACTGCAACTGTAACTATATTTGTTACAGACAATTGGGCCGGATTTTTTCTTATGTCAACCAGTAGCAGATTCGCGGTAGCTGTCCATGTTCTCACGCTAATGGCGCGGGCAGATGAGGAGCCTTTGAAATCCGAGCAAGTGGCGGAGAGTGTTAACACCAACGCCGTCGTAATCAGGCGAATGCTCTGCGAGTTGGCAGACTCGAATCTGGTTGTGTCCCAAACGGGTTCTACAGGAGGGTCAAAACTCGCGCGACTCCCCGAGCAGATAAGGCTTCTCGATATTTACCAGGCAGTTGAAAGCCGCGGCGTCTTTTCCTTGCATCGCCATCCACCTAACCCTGATTGCCCGGTCGGAGTAAACATTGGTTCCGTGCTTAACGATGTATTGGATGAGGTGGATTCGGCTGTCGAAGGCGTGTTAGCAAACCTGACGTTAAAAGACGTCGTCTCACGCTTGAAGCCGTGCGCAAGTACTGCAAACCGTAAAAGCCTGGCGACGGCCTCCAACGGAAAGCGAAAGAATCTATCGAGAGTGCAATCAGTATCGGCAAGAAACTAGAAAATGGGCGTCGTCGTACTATCAATAGAGATTCCGAGGGAGACAACGTTGTGGGGCTCTCTCTTCAACAAAGAAACAATCTCGCGCGAAAGGACGGTCTGAAATTGGCTAGGCTTCCAAAAGATCAGGACGGGGTTGAGCCGATGGATTCGGTGAAACCAGATTTTTCCGGTGCTCATGAAGAGCTGCTGGACGACACAGTTTCAATCGAAGATATCGATGAGGTTTTGGAAAAGCTCGCAACCGCGGGCATAGCCGGAACCGAAACGGACGAACCTGTAATGGGCGAGCCGTCTTCTGCCGCCGCTCGCGTAGAAGATGATGACAACGCTCCGGAAGAGATGGAGCTCGACCTATCAGCCGGCGAGCTGGATAAAACTTCTGATCCGGTGCGTGTATACATGCGCGAAATGGGCGTGGTGCCTCTTCTCAAGCGCGAACAAGAAGTTTCAATCGCAAAACGAATTGAATGGGGACAAAAGCGGGCGCAAAAAGGAATCAGCCGTTCGCCGATTGCCGTTGCCGAGCTGTTAAAAATCGGATCCGAACTCGAAGCCGGCACGCTCGGCATTCGAGATGTCATCAACTTTTCCGACCAGACGGAAACAGAAGAACACGAAGACAAGACGGAAGAGTACTTCCAGTGGACTATCGAGGGTATTCAAAATATCCGCAAGCACTACAAGCGGGGACTTAAAGAGCTGGGCCAACTGAATGCCGAGCAAAAAGTTAAGCGTGGGAAGATTTCTAAAAAGTTGCTGCGTTTGCGACGCAAAGTGGCACGCACGCGGCTTGAGATTGTCCAGGAAATCTGTGTCCTTCGTTTGAAGGAGGCTGTTCGACAGCGCTTGATAAATTCGATTGCGACGGTTCACCGCGAAACACGAACGCTCGAGCGCGAGATTGAAACGTACACGGCGAAACTGACCAAGAAGCGGATCAAGGCAGAGGATGCGAAAGAGTTTCGTAAACACATTTCCGCAGCTAAACGCCGGCTGAAAGAGATTGAAGCCGAACATCACGTTTCACCGCTGGAGATCAAACGATCGCATCAGATGATTGTGACTGGGGAGGCTCAGGCGGCGCAGGCGAAGCATGAGCTGACGGAAGCCAATCTGCGTTTGGTGGTTTCTATAGCCAAGAAATATCAGAACCGTGGACTTCAGTTCCTGGATCTGATTCAGGAAGGGAACCTTGGCCTGATGAAGGGCGTCGACAAGTTTGAGTGGCGTCGTGGTTATAAGTTTTCGACTTATGCGACCTGGTGGATTCGCCAGGCGATTACCCGTGCCATCGCCGATCAAGCCCGCACAATTCGTATCCCGGTGCACATGATCGAAGTCATCAACAAGCTTCGAAACACATCGCGCGAGCTGGTGCGTGAGCTTGGCCGCGAGCCCACAACGGAAGAAATTGCGAAAAAGATGGGCATGTCCGTTGAGAAGGTCAGCAAGGCACGCAAGCTTGTGCAGCAGCCCGTTTCGTTGGAAACGCCAATCGGCGAGAGCGGCGATTCACAGCTCGGCGATCTGATCGAAGACAAGTCGAGCACGAGCCCAGCAGAGCGCGTGATTACGTCGAACCTGCGCGAAATTACAGGTGACGTATTACAGACGCTGAGCCCGCGCGAAGAGCGTGTTATTCGCATGCGTTTCGGTCTCGACCGGGAAGGGCACGAGCGTACTTTGGAAGAGGTTGGTCAGGACTTTAACGTAACCCGCGAGCGCATTCGGCAGATCGAGGCGAAAGCACTGAGAAAGCTTCGTCACCCGTCGCGCGCGCGCGTGTTGAAGAGCTTTATCGAAGGCCAACGACAGTAAGCAAGTAGGACAGACTTTCCAGTCTGTCCCATTCTTGCCGAAGCAAACAAGTAGTGAGCCGAAGGACATTTTGGAATTCAACGAGTCAAGGAAGAGATCATGAGTGAGAAAGTAAGATACGTAACTGACAATTCATTTGAGAAAGAGGTTTTACAATCAACCAAACCCGTACTGGTTGATTTCTGGGCCGAGTGGTGCGCGCCTTGTCGCATGATTGCGCCAACCATCGACGCGATTGCAGAACAATACAGCGAGACCGCCGAGGTCGTGAAAGTCAATGTTGACGACAACAGCGGCACCGCGCAGCGCTATGGCATCAAAGGTATTCCGACGTTGATTCTATTCAGCGGCGGCAAGGAAGTGGAACGCGTAGTCGGCGCCACCAGCAAAGAGTCGATCTCGCGCATGATTGAGAAATACGTGGGCGAAGCCAAAGCTCAAGCCAACTAAGACGAATCCCAGCGCAACATGTAGAGGGAAACCATGACAAGTGGTTTCCCTTTTTCTTCGCAAACTATTTGCCCTCGGTGTCACAAGTCCGAGGCGACTATAAGATCGATTCCGGAAGCTCCGAACCGCCGGGCTGCGTCAGTGGCTCGAGCGTCAGTTTCGATTTCCTGTGACCATTGAGCGTGTCTGCACAGCAGCGCTAATTCTGTTGCGCGACCCAGTGTGAGTGAGAAACGGCGCGCGCCGGCTTCCAACGCCGGCGGGCCCGCCATTCTCGCCTCAGCCAACCAGCTTTCGGCGTGCGCCAATGCCAATCGCACGATCCGCGCCGGTTCAACGAGGCGCTCGTCATGAACAGCGGAAAGGCTGCGTGTGACTTCCGTTTTCAGCGCGATGAACGCTCCGTCGTCAGCACCCAAAGCGCGCAGTGCATCCAGGGCCAGCACGTTCGTGGTTCCTTCCCAAATAGGCAGCACCTGTGCGTCGCGCAAGAGCATGGGTAACCCCGTGTCCTCCACGTAGCCTGCGCCGCCGAAGCCTTCGAGCGCTTCACTGACAACCGCCACAACCTGCTTGCCGGTGGTCAACTTCATTATCGGCGTGAGCAGACGAAGCAACAGTGTTTGCTCATCACTTAACTCTGCGGTCTCAGCGCGGCCAGTCAGTTCAGCGACCAGGAAAGCGAGATGAAACGCCGCCTCCGTCTCAGCCTGCAACCCTGCCAGGGTGTCTATGTGTAGAGGCTTCTCGGATAGCAGCGTACCGAACGCCGAGCGCTTGTGCGAGTAATCAAGCGCCAGTGCGATGCTGCGACGCATCAGAGAAACGGCGCTGATGCCATTCCAGAGTCGCGTGATGTTGAGCAACGGCGTGATGTTGCGCACGCCGTCGGTAGTGTCCTTGACCAGTTGCGCCGGCGTGCCATTCAGCGTCAATTCTGCCGTCGGGACCTTGCGCGTTCCGAGCTTATCTTTCAAGCGATCGATCGAGATGTTGCGCAGGCGGCCCTGCTCATCTCGCATCTCCAAATAGAAAAGCGCGAGGCCGCGTCCGCCCGCAGGATTGCCTTCGGGCCGTGCCAGCGTGAGAGCGATCTGGGAAGTAGCAGCAGAAGTGAACCACTTGCGACCGTAGAGAAGCCAGTTCCGCGTTTCGGGTTTCGAGTTTCGAGTTAAGTCAGGTTTCGCGATTGTTTCTGAGGCTCCAACATCCGAGCCGCCGGTGAGTTCGGTCATCCACTGGCCGCTGGTCCAAAACTCTTTTGGATCGCGACTAGTAAGGTGCGGCACAGCGCGTTCGATTAGGGCTGTGTTACCGGAACCCAGCAGGGTGCGCGCCGCTCCGTCTGTCATTGCTAAGGGGCAACTATAGATGTCGGTTGACGGTGTAAACAGATAGGCGAGCGCGCACTGATGCACGCGCGAGAATCGGCCGTGTTTCTGTTCGTAAGGGGTGGCGACGAGGCCGTGCTCCGCGGCGACGCGCTCAGCGACACGCCACAAAGGCGTTAACTCAATTCGATCAATTCGATTTCCCCAGGCATCCCATTGCGTGAGCTTCGGCTCATTGAGCCTGTCGGCAAGTTGCATGGCATAAAGCTCACCGCCGGCGAGGTCTCCCATCTCCACGAGCGTCGGTTTGATATCGCGCAACACGTCGGACGGAATGCTCCGTTTTAAATAGGAGCGCAGGACTAAATCATCCTCGTATTGATTGCCGAGAGCCGGGGGCGCTTGAGTGTGCATGTTTTTTAGGAGCGTAACGGGAAATGGAAGAAGCGTAAAGCTAACTTTAGTTTGCGGTGGTCGCATCCCATTCGACCTGGTGCTAACGAGCCACCGCCTACTAAGAATCTGCTTTACGACTTCTACATGATCCTCGACGCTTTGGCTAAAGGTTCGCCAGGGCACGGGTGGTTTACGCGGGCTTGCGAGCCAGTTGGCGGGAAAACACATGGAAATTGAAAA
>JBPCLZ010000151.1:0-6922 GCA_051002775.1 Pyrinomonadaceae bacterium
GAAGCGAGCTTCTTCGCAAAGTCCTTGCTAACCTCGGGAGGGTCCACGCTGATCGCATAGAGCTTTACGTTCTCACCCTTCTTCAACAACGAGCGCATTTCGGCTAACTGCCGAGCACAAAACGGTCACCAGTAACCGCGATAGAAGACCAGTAAGACCGGGCTATTGCCGCGAGCATCGGAAAGTGTGACTCTATGCCCGTTGTGATCTTCAAGCGTGAAATCGGGAGCCATATCTCCGACTTCGATTGGTGTACTGCGCACTGGCTTAGTCGGCGATTGTGAGTTCGTAGTCATAGCCACTGACAGTAGAACGATTGTTTGAAAGAATGCTATCAACACCTTCACGATTGTTTTCCTCCTAAGAAATCAGACGAATCGCCATAAGATACGTAATGCCGGCCATCAAAGCGGCCACCAGCGGCGTCACGGTCCAGGCCAGGGCGAGATCGCGCACGGTGCGCCGGTTAAGGCGCGCAGTGTTCCCGCCGGCGATCCCTGCAATTGCGCCCGTCGAAACGTGAGTAGTCGACATCGGCAGGCCGAAGTTTGCGCCAACGCCCACGAGCAAGGCCGTTGTTAGGTTGGCCAGCAAGCCTTCTCGATGATCCATGCGCACGATCTTTTCGGCCAGCACGCGCGCGACGCGCCTTCCCGCGTACAAGCTGCCGGCGAACATCGCGCCTGCGACTGTGAGTATGATGAGATTTCCGCTGACCCGCGTTCCCAAAACTATGATGCCGAGCGCCACGAGCTTCGGGGTATCGTTCAACCCGCGCGCGAAACCAACCGCGCCGCTCGATAGCCAGTGCAGTGCTTCCGGGTTTAACTTGAGATAACCGCCAGTCGAAGCGCACTCTTGAGTTGTTCCCTTCATGACGTTGATTCGCGTTATTTGCATCACCCCAGCATCGAGCAGTTCTGCTCCAACGCAGAGGCAATCGACCGCCTCCGCGTTGCGCCTGGTAAACACTCGATTGAAGCCGGCAGAAAGGGCATAAGAGACAGCAATGCTCAGCAGGAGTGGCACCGCCAATCTTGGCGCCAGAGTGCTCCACGCGATCGCGGTTGGAGCAAACAGCAATCCCGCCCCGAGCAGCGACCCGAGGATGGCATGTGTAGTTGACACGGGAAGCCGCGTCACCGTAGCGATTATTACCCAACCGGCGGCGCCGCAGATCACTGCCAGCGTAAATGCCGGCGTTGGTTTTGCGGAAACAATTCCGCTGGTGAAGAGCTTCATCATACGCTCCGCGAAGAAGCCAGAGACCAGTGCCCCCGCCAGTGTGGTTAACGCGCCCCATATTATCGCTGTGCGATAGCGCGTAACTCCGCTCCCAGCGAGTGTCGCTACTCCTTTCGAAACATCATTTGCGCCGTTGGCCGCCGCCAGCGCCATCGTAAGGACGAAGATTATCAGTAATAACAACACTTCAGCGATCTCCTAAGCGGTGACCGCCACCGCGCCGCCGCAACTCGATCCTGAGCCGGCGGTACAGCCGAAGCAATGCGCGCCGGTCATGATGCGACGACGAGCAAACCTTTCTGGATCGAAATCCGCAATTGTTTGGGGTAACTCAGGAGCGACGCCCAGCTCAAGCATCTGATTGAAGTCACAGTCGTACAGTCTGCCAGTCCAATCCACGCTCACGAGATTGCGACACATTAAGCCATCGACTGTATTTGGATTGAATGCTTCGACGAGCTTACGCATGTAACGCTCCTCATTTCCCGAACGACGCAGATAATCGAGGAAGCGTTTGATGGGCATATTCGTAATCGTGTGCAGCCGATTGAAAACGATGTCGTAACGATTCGACAGCTCACGCTTGAAGTCGGTTTCGATCGAACCTTGTGGCGGAGGCAGGAACGCGCCGACGGTATTGTAGACCAGGTTTAGCGTGAGGCCGCTTCCTTCCTGTCCATAGCCGACGGCGTTCAAGCGGTGAAGCGCGATTAGCGATTTCTGAAACACTCTGTGACCGCGCTGAGCATCTGTCTGCTCTTCCAGAAAGTAAGGCAGCGAGCTGACAACCTCGACCGCTTGGTCGCGAAAGAATTCGGGTAGATACGCTTGTCCCGCTTCGAACATCACCGTCAGGTTGTGGCGCACGATCACCCGCGCGCCGGCTGCGCGCGCTTCAGTGACGAGACAACGAAAAGAACGATTTAGCTCTGGCGCGCCGCCAGTAACGTCAACTGTTGGGATGCCAAAGCGGCGCACGGCATCAATAACCGCATGGGCAGTTTCTCGGGTCATGATCTCCGTGCGCGCGGGTGAGGCGTCCACGTGGCAATGCTTGCACGCCTGATTGCAGAGCTTGCCGACGTTGACCTGCAAGGTATCGACAGTCGCCGCCCGCAGTTCCATGCCATGTGCCGCCAACTTCTTGTCGAAATCAACGTGACTTCGCGGCTGCGGTTTTAGAGCAGGCTGAATGACCGGTAAAACAGTGGACATTACATTGACACCTTCTTAACTGAGTTGTGAGCCTGCAAGCCGTGAATGAGCGCCGCGCCGCCTCTCAACGCAGACGCCCTGTGAATCGCTTCGGTCATCTGCTCCAGATTCGATCCTGCTTCCAGACACGATTGCGAAAAGGCGTCTATGCAGTATGGACACTGCAACACATGCGCGACCGCCAAACCTATGAGCGCCTTCTCGCGTTTTGAAAGCGCTCCGTCTTCCTGACAGGCTTGATACCAGGCCATGAACTTCTCGAAAAGGTCGGGCCGGTATTTACCAATGTCTGAAAAGCGGTTGAGATCATCTTCTGCGTAATATGCCATCTGGTTTCTCCTTCGCTGAGGAAGCGTTTGGCAAGGCGTCAGTTTGTCGCTGCTTTCTGCGATCCGTCTTCCCGGGCGGCCGCCGCAACCTGATGAAGTTTGCCGGACTGACGGATCGGCGCATAAAGGCGTCCGAGCGTGGATGGGCGGATGCCCAGCCAATAAAGCACTTGCAAACTGGCCCACTTTGAGAAGGTAACCACGAAGCTGCGCCCTTCAAAGCGCCGTGAAGACGTGACAACAACTGCCGGCAAATGAACCACGCGGCCCTGCTTGCGCAAGCGCTTCAGCAAATCGAGATCCTCAAAAATCGGAAAAGCGTTGAAGCCCCCGACTTGTTGGTACGCTTCACGCCGCGCGAACATTGCCGAGTCGCCGTAACAGAGTCCAAGTCGACGCAGTTGTGGGTACAGCCAGGTCATAAATCGTGCGGCCCCTCCCCGGCCATCGAAGCGAACGTCGAAGTTGCCGGCTATTACCTGTGGGTCATTCAACGCTTCAACGATGCGCTCCACGGCGTTGGCGGGCACAATCGTGTCCGCGTGCATGAACCACAACACGCCACCTTGCGCGGCGCACGCTCCTCTATGCATTTGCACGCCACGTCCGCATTCCGATGCGATGATTTTCGCGCCGCGCAAGCTGGCGATCTCGCGCGTGTCGTCGTCGCTCCCGCCATCGACGACTATCGCTTCGATGCGGCCTGACAACTGCGAGACCGCATCAAGCGTCGCGCCGATGGAGTGCGCTTCGTTGAGCGCCGGGATAATGATCGATAGCGCTGGTTTATGCCGCGAACTCATTTGCGCAATCTTAAGGTCCCTAAGCCAAGAGGTGCTCGGCCGGTATAGGCAAAGGGTCTCGACGGGGCTCGCCATTGTCAGGTAACTGCCATTTCGGCTGTTGCCCGCCAAACGGCATCGGAATAATCTTTACCAACTCAACGTCCTCAGGCTCCTGGTATGCAGGTACTCCGATTGTGATCTCGTCCTGGGGCACATTCAGTCGAATTGTGCGATGCAACCGATCCCACATAGCCAGCCCGCTAGACCAGTTGGAATTCGTTTCATCTTCAACAATCGAATGATGAATGCCGTGCATACGCGGCGTAACGATCAGGCGATTCAAGCCACGCTCCATTGCGATTGGTAACTCAATATTAGAGTGGTGAAAAAGAATGGATAGCAGCAACAAAGTCTGCCAGATGGAAAGCGCGAGCGGCGACACTCCAATCCCAATTATCTGACCTGCCCGCCACGGTACTGAAAGAACCAGTTCGCCGAAATGAAAACGCAGTGCAGTCGAGGCATCGAGATCAAGATCGACGTGATGCGGAAGATGAAAGCGCCACAAAAATGGAACCTTATGCGTGACGACGTGCCAGACGTACAGCGTGTAATCCAGCAGCACAACCGCGAGCGCTGTTTCCAACCACACCGGCAAGTGCACAAGTTTGAGCAGTCCCAACTGGCGCCGTTCGACCAAAGCAGTCAGCCACTTGGCAATCGGATTCTCTGTCACTTGCAGAGCTACTGCGCCCAGGCCGGCCACCGCAAGATTGCGAGCGCCACGAGTCAGCTTTGGCTCAACTTCGCGGCGCAAAGGGCGACGACGCTCGAACCACAGCAGAGCGCCGAACGCGCCGAGAATCAGCGAGCCACTTAACCATGCCGGAATCGTTTCTCGACTCATTACAGCTCCACCTCTTGCATTCTTATTTTACCCACCTTGACCAGAGGTTCTGCGCTTGTTTCGTAAGATATTCTTTACTTCGCCGAATGCACTTGCGAATTAAGCTTCATAACAAAACCGTGGGGTCACATCATGATGTCAGCATTAACCCTCAACAACAATTAGTGCCCGGTTCGCAACAGTCTTTTCCGGACAGATCTGTGACTTCGTAGCCAACTCCTTTCGTGTCGCGTGGGTCGCGCACTGCGGAGCGGCGGCAATCGAAGGCTGCCGCGTCCCCCAGCGAGATCTTTTCATACGGTTCGACCGGAAGAATGTCATCGGCATACGGTGCGCGACTGTAGATCTGGAATGTCTTGTCACAAACGGCCGTTCTTTTTCCGCGCTCCAGCACGTGCCCATCGTCGTCAATCACTTTGCGCCACGGACCACGATAAATTATCGCCTGCTTACGCTCCCAGCATGGTCCCTGCTTGCCTTTGTGGGCAACAACGGTGATTGAGCGAAACTCTATTCCTTGAATTGTGCGCCATGGCTTCTCGTCGCGCTTAACGATCTCCATACCGTAGAAGCCAGCGCGGTCGAAAGCGTCAAGTAAAGCGTCTTCAGGGTAGGCGCCCGCGATGCAGCCCGACCATAGTTCCGGGTCTTGCTTTAACTCATCCGGCACAACTTCGTCGCTCACAATGTCGCTGATGGCGACGCGCCCGCCGCGTCGCACGACCCGGAACATCTCAGTGAAGAGGTGCTCTTTATCTTCGGGGCGCACGAGGTTCAGCACACAGTTCGAGAGCACGACATCAACTAATTCGTCGGCGACGAGCGGGTGCTCCTCTCGGATTCGGGCACAATAATTCTCGAAGCTTACTAATTCATCGGCGGAGCGGATCGGATTCTCGTGCAGGTAAGAGCATGCAAGTCTGAGGTCGAGTCTCAAGTCTTGAATGCGACCTTTACGAAACTCGACGTTGTGGTAGCCGATCCGATTCCCGATCTCCCGCCGGTGTTCTTCGGCCAGCGTAAGCATCTCGTCATTCGCATCTACGCCGATGACGAACCCTTCAGGACCGACGATCTGCGCGGCAATGTAGCAGATCTTGCCGCCCCCCGAACCCAGATCGAGCACCGTGTCTCCCGCGCGCACGAACTGCGAGGGATCGCCGCAGCCGTAGTCACGCTCCCTGATCTTGTCGGGGATGGCGCTCAGGTATTTCGGGTCATACCTGACGGGACAGCACAAAGACTCCTCGCGGTCCTTTGCCGCCTGGCTATACCTCTCCCTTACTGCTCTTTCAACATCCATTGTGGCGCTCATTTTTTTGGCCCCTCGGTATAGAAGAATCCTGCGCGAATGCGTAGCCTACCCCCTGCTGCGCCTCTGGGTATGTAACCTTACTCACATACCGGTAATCGCAGCGGAGTAATTCCCTTTAGAGTAGAGGCAATCCTTTTTGTGCTTCAGGACAAGAGCTCAATGCTTGTGCTCGCTTTCTACCGGAAGCCCCGAGTCAATCCAGTCCTGCTTGCCCTCGGTATAATCCCGCACGTTCGTGTAACCCATCGCCGCCAAATCACGGGCAGCGTTTTCTGATGCGTGTCAGGTGGGGCTAGCGCAGTAGACGACGATCTCCGCCGACTTGTTCGGCAGATGCGTCGGCGCTAATTCCGTCACCTTGTCCGGCGGCAGGTTGATCGCGCCTGGAAGGTGTGCGTGGTGGTAGGCCGCTTCGGGAAGCGTTTCGACCAGATGGTACTTATCCCCGCGCTCAATCTTCCCCTTCAACTCATTCCTTGAAATCGTCGCAACCATACGGCTCCTCTCCTGTCTAAGATCGCACCTCATGAGTGCTTAACCTCAGGCCACGCCGCAGCCACAGGTAAACAGCACCAAGCACAATGCCGAAGAGCGCGTGCGCGGCGGCCATCGGGACGAGACCCGTGCGCTCGACCATGAGCGGGTTCGCCCAAGTCATCACGGTCGCGAACGCCACCGGGTACGAGGCGAGCGCGTAACTCAGTGCCGCGATCATCGTGCGCCACGGCGGTAACTTGTAGATGAACGGTATGGCGATCACACCCATCAGCGCGCTCGTCGCCATGTGCGTCAGGAAACCGACCAGCGTGGCGATGGTCAGCCTCCCATCCGCCACATCGTTCCCCATCCACATCGCCGCGATGAGGTCGGGTTCCGTCCAGACGCTTTGGCCTTCCCATCGCATGTAGCCCATCATCGCCAAAGACATAATAAGACCGGCAACGCTTCCTGCAATTATTCCTGCTCCGATTCGACTTCGCATAGTGAGTTTATTTGGTTACAACTCAGCACGGTGGACCATCTCGCCAATACGGTCAGCCGTGCGGGCGGCGATGGCCTCAATCGTCAGAGAAGGGTTGACCGCCGTCGAGGTCGGGAAGACTGAGCCGTCGCAGATGAACAGGTT
>JBPCLZ010000152.1:0-4825 GCA_051002775.1 Pyrinomonadaceae bacterium
AGAAGTCAGAGGTCAGAGGTCAGAGGTCAGAGGTCAGAGATCAGAGATCAGAGGTCAGAGATCAGAGGTCAGTTGAAAGAAAACTAGTAAGAACCTGATCTAGGGTCGATCTCGGAGGTATTGACAACCCAGAATCCGCCGTCGTTTTGTAAGGCATGCAAATCAATTCGGCTAAGGAACTGAGAGTCTATAAGAAAGCGTATGAACTTGCGATGAGGATATTCGAGTTGTCCAAGAACTTTCCTGCTGAGGAGAGATTCGCATTAACTGGTCAAATTCGTCGCTCATCACGTTCTGTGTGTTTGAACCTGCGTGAAGCCTGGGCGAAACGTAGATATGAAGCTCACTTCATTAGCAAACTGACAGATTGTGACGGTGAGAATAGTGAAACTGATTCGTCGTTGGACTTCCCAAAGGACTGTCGTTACATCACCGACAAGGAACATGACGAACTTACGTGCCTGTCTCTTGAAATCGGCAAGATGCCCGGCAGCATGATCAAGGCTCCTCGTTCATTTCTTCTGACCTCCGACCTCCGAGCTCTGACTTCTGATCTCTGACTTCCGACCTCTGACTTCCGACCTCTGACCTCTGATCTCTGATCTCTGACCTCTGATCTCTGACCTCTGATCTCTGACCTCTGACTTCCGACCTCCGACCTCTGTCTTTTCAGAATCCAATAATTCCATTGTCCCAAAGCTTCTTGATCAAGCTCAGACTGTCCGCTTCGCGAAACGGACAGATTGATAAGATCGACTGAATGTCCCACACGCCGTTGATGCGGGACAGCACAAAGCCTTCCTGCGATCCAATCTCTTTGTTCGCCAGGTCTTCGAGTTGCACTAGCACCTTCGGCACGCCCGTAGGCGACATCTCGGAATAAACGCGGTCGATGAATTTCTTTTCCGCTTCATCCAGCAGCTTGTGCGCTGCAGTGTTTTTCGGGTCGCGTCCCAACACCGTATGAATAATCGAAAGCGCTTTTTCCGGCTCCTCGTTGTTGAGTTCACTGCGTGCCAGCAACAACAGATCCGCGGCGGCGTCAGGCAGATCCGGCATCTTGCTGACCGGATCGGGTATCTCCGGCAACTCGCCGGCGGCATGGACTACGCCGTCCTTCACCAGCTCGTAAAGTTGCGCATAAATTTCAAAGGCGGACGAATGCATGTTGTAGCAAATCTCGGCTACCGACATGCGCTTCTCAAGAAAGTAGAGCAGTTGCCTCGTCGCCTTACCCTCTGGCAGCGACGCGGTCCAACCTGTTCCCAACTCCAGCAGTGTGCGATCCGAGGGAATCAGGGTGCGAAAGCGCGCCATCTCGTCGGCGCGATGAGCTCCTTCCATGACGACGCGGTTGGCTTCGACGTGAACGCGCGTAAAATCCGGCGGCAGCGGATCGTCACTGCCAAACTCGAAGTGACCTTCCTTCCAAAGGAACAGATCGTAGATGATGTCGAGAGTGCGAATCTCAAGCAGTTGCGAAACCTGTGTCTCAGCGAGAATCCCATCCGCCACCAAAATCTGCCCCAACCTTCTTGGACGTTGGCCTTTGGTCTTTGGACTTTGGCCTTCGTCTCTTCGACTCTGACCTCCGACCTCTGACCTCTGACCTCCGGCCTCTGACCTCTGAATCTCCATCGCCGCCTGCAGCTGCGCTTCATCAATCTTCCCGTAATGGATCAGCACCTGGCCGAGATACTCCTTCGGGTCGTTCGTGCTCGAGCCCACGATGATCCCGTTTTCGAAATAGATCCCCTTGAGCACTTTTTGCTGACTAAACTTCAGCAGCCCAGTCTTCCGGCTCACCGCCAAAAACTGCAGCAGATCAGAAACACTCATCGTGCTAAGAGAGCCTTGAATTGCCATTTTGTTCCTATACTGACTGCTGACTCGTGACTATTCGATTAGTGCTTGATTTGCCTATGGCTGCTTGCTGATAGGGGAAAGCTGGCAACTAATTCCGGAGTGGTTTAGGGGCAGGCAAATGAACTTCACAACCCTAGAGTACATGTCTGGCGAACGCAGATTCAAGCACTAATTTCCCGGGCTTGGCAGATTTAATCGACTTCCTTACGGCCGCGCTGAGCCCTGCTACATAAAGTGTTTCGGCCGAGCAAAAAGAGCGGGGGCAAGCCCACCTTCCCGACTTCGAGCTGATCAGACTTTAGGGGTTTGATCGGCGCGGAAGGGCTCTCAACATAAAAGTGTTCGAGCAGCGAAAGAGTCTCGAGGTTGGGAAGGCGGGCTTGCCCCCGCTCCTCGTTGGCTTAACACACTCTTCTTGTCAAAGCCATCCAACACTTAGTACTCAGCACTCATCACTCATAACTCTTCCCCTCAGCCACAATCCGCCACCAATGGCCCGCTGCCCCAGTTGTCTCAGCGAAAATCTCAAGTGACGTCTCCTCGCGCCCGTCGTGTGGCCACTCATTCGATCGCGCCGGCCCGTGAAAATCATCGAGGTAGCTCGCGAGTCTTCGACGAGTTATCGAATCGGCTTGCAACTAATTTCGAAAGTTCTGCGTCACCATCAAGCCAAACCTGCCGCCGTCCATAATACCAATGCCGACGCGACCGAATTGTGGACGCAGAATATTCGCCCGATGGCCCGGTGAGTTCATCAGGCCCCGGTGTGCGACCTGCACGCTCTGCGCGAGGGCCAGGTTTTCTCCCGCAGTCTGGAAACGAACATCTGCTTCGCGGATGCGGTCGAATGGGTCAAGGCCTTCCGGCGTGACGTGTGCGAAATAGCCGCGCGCAAACATGTCTGTTGAGTGCCGGCGCGCGACTTCCGTCAGCTCAGGGTCGGACGCCAGGGCCCCGAGGCCCGCAGCGGTGCGTTCAATGTTTACGAGTTTCAACATCTCCGCTTCCAGATCAGGTTTTGGAGGGGGCGCGTCCAGGGTGAAAGGCAGCGATACGCGCTCGTTGGATTCCGGTCGGATGGTGAGCAGGTTCAGCGTTTCGGCAACGGCCTCGCCGAAAACTGGATGAAGCGCCGCCTCGAGGCGTTCGGTGTAGACACCGAGGCCGTTCACCAATGTGCTCTTTCGGGCGCGTTCGCGCAGACTCTCGTTCAGCGGGAGGGCAAGCAGCAGTGCCGAAACGATGGCGGCGAAGATCAATCCGTTTGCTACACCGGGTAAGATGCCGAGCAACTGATTAGTCGGCCGCTTGTGAATATCTTTAGGCAGCCGTTTAAGAAGCGCGTAACTGAGTAAACGAACGCCGACGCCCGCGATGACGGCTATAATGACGAAGGCAATCGGCTGGTCCCAAACTTCAGACCACATATCCACGCGTGCACCGAGCCAACGCGCCACCGGCTGATAGAAACGCAAACCCGCCAACAGACCCAGCGCCCAGCCCAGCAGATCGAGCAACCCAAGAATGAAGCCACGCCGCCAGCCATTCAATACGCTCAGCAGGATGAGCACGATCAGTAGAAGGTCGATTAGGTTGAAGGCCATTTTAGGTCTCCACGCAATTGAAAAGGGAATGCAAACGGGGAAAGGCAAATCTTACCACCTGGGTAAAGACCTTCCCCTCTTTCCCCTTCCCAAGGGGAAGGAGGAAGGAAAGAACATGTCCCCCTCCCATTGGGAAAGCGTAGGGGGAGAGGGTTTTTGTCTCCCGCGCCCTAAGGGAGCAGGCAGGGCAGAGGGTTTTTGTCCTCCCTGTCCCTTTGGGAAAGGGTTGGGGAGAGGGTCTTACGCTGACCTAAAACCCTTCCCCTCTTTCCCCTTCCCAAAGGACGGGGATGAAAAAATCTCCCTCTCTCTTTGGGAGAGGGACGGGGGAGAGGGTTTCTTTATCTTCCCACTGAGAAGGGGAAGAATTACAATCCGGTACCGATGCCCCGCTGCCCCAGTTGTCTCACTGAAATCTCAAGTGACGTCTCATCGTGTCCCAAGTGTGGCCACTCATTCGACGACGCCACCCAACGGCTTGATTCGCGCGCACGCCAATCAACTTCCACGTCGTTTGATTCCATCGACGACGCCCGTTTCGTTCCCGGAACAATCCTCGCCAATCGCTATCGCATTGTCGGTTTACTCGGCAAAGGCGGCATGGGCGAAGTCTATCGCGCTGACGATCTCAAACTGGGCCAACCCGTTGCCCTAAAGTTTCTTCCCGAAGATCTCCTGCGGGACGGCGCCGCCCTAGCTCGTTTCCATCGCGAAGTTCGCGTTGCACGCCAGGTAAGTCACAAAAACGTCTGCCGCGTTTACGACATTGCCGAGTTTGATGGCCGGCATTTCCTTTCGATGGAGTTCATCAAAGGCGAAGAACTGTCTTCGCTGTTAAGAAGAATCGGCCGCCTGCCACAGGACAAAGCAATTCAGATCGCGCGACAGATTTGCGGCGGCGTGAGCGCCGCACATGACAATGGCGTGCTGCATCGCGATTTGAAACCGGCGAACGTAATGATCGATGAGCACGGCAACGCGCGCATCACTGATTTCGGGCTGGCGGGATTGGCGGAAGAGTTTCGCGAAGAGGAGGGAATCGCAGGCACGCCGGCCTACATGGCGCCGGAACAATTCGATCGTCAACCGGCTACAGTTCGCAGCGACATCTATTCGCTGGGACTTGTCCTTTATGAACTCTTCACCGGCAAGAAAGCGTTCGAAGCGACCACACTCAACGAACTCATCAGCCTGCGCGCAGCGACAGAACACCGACGACGCCGACTGCACTTGTTAAGGAACTTGATCCGCTTATCGAAAAAGTAATTGATCGTTGCCTGAAAAAAGATCCGGCGCAGCGTCCCGCCTCCGCATTGCAAGTCGCAGCCGCACTTCCCGGTGGTGATCCAATTGCT
>JBPCLZ010000153.1:0-2864 GCA_051002775.1 Pyrinomonadaceae bacterium
TCGCGTTTGATGAAAGTGTCGGTGAAACGAGTGCGGCGTTCAAACGCCACTCCCTTATCATCTTTTCCGCGCACGTGGTTGATGCCCGTAACGACCGCAGCGTTTCCATCCACCCGCACATTTAGATCCGAAAGCTCGAGTGAATCAAGCACAGTTTTACTGGCCTTCATCGAGGCAATCTCTTCTGCCTTAGTGTGCTGAACGCCGGTGCGGCTGCTTATGTCTGACGCATCGCTCGCATAGTTGCGCTCAAACCAGGCCACGTCATTTCGCTTCGCGGCGTCGTTCCATTCGCGCTCCATATAAAGCAGCGCGCCCGCATCATTCAACGGATGCCCGGCATTGCTAACCACCTGCCAGCCATCGCCCCGCCGCTCCAAAACGTGAACGCTGCGACCGTAGAAAGTACGTTCCTTGCCGCCTTCGTTCTCGGTGATTACGTTGCGATGAGTGATCGTTGCCGAATTGGGCGAGCAGGTAATCATGTAGTAATCGGCCGTGACTTTGGCAACATTTTGCGGGTTGGCCTTGTCCAGCTCAAACTGTTTGATGGTGTTATTGATGGTTTGAATTTTGTCCAACATGCCGGCTGAAGTTAAGCCAACGTAGTTGTCGGCGTAAACGGTTTGCAGGAAAGCTCGATCTCCACGCACGCCGGCTTCACTCCAGGCGCGATCAAGAGCTTCAAGCTTCTGCTTGTCGGCATCGCTACATTGGCCAAAGGCAATTGTGGCAGCGGCAATCATTAGCAGTGACACTGCTAGTATTCGTTTCATTTGGGAGGCTCCTTTAGTTTGATTGAAAAATTGGTTAGTCGGGAACGAGAGCGATTGTTAGTGGCACACTTCTATACCACGGAAGGGTAGAAGTCAACTAGACGGGGATCGTAAATCGTGAATCGATAAAAACGGTAAATAGTAAATCGTAAATGGTAAATGGTAAATGGTAAATGGTAAATGGTCTCGTCCCTAGTTCCACTTCTTGATGCTGGGCCAGAGAGTGTGAAGATCCTGGTTCAAGCCGCGGCAGAGGAGTATTGGGAAGTGTTCATCCCGTCTTGAGTAGGGATGATAGGTATGGCCGACAACTTCAACTGTCTTAAAGTGCTCGCGGTCGCCTTCGCCGTCGCTTCCTAATACGATCACGGTTGCGCCGGTGAAATCGCGCGGGCCCCAGTACCAATAATTCTGGTGATTGCTGATTGCTTTCGGCAGTCCATACTTTGGACCAAAGAAATCAATCGCGCCCGCCTGGCCATAGCTGTTACAGAAGATGGCGGTCTGCGCGCGTTCATCCGCCGGCAGAGCGTTATAGACTTTCGCAACTTCACGGACCATATCCTCCCAACCAAACTCGTCAGCGAAGTGTTGCGGTAATGGGCCGGTGGGCTGGTTCTCGGCTTTTGGTGGCTCAAGGCCAAGTGTTTTTTGATAGCGAATGTAAGCTTCGGGAGATAATACTGGTGACGAGAGTGGTGCAAGCGCGGCGCTCATGAGGACAATTAGTGTGACGTACATTGCGCGAAGGGCGAAGGAAAAGTGTGGACGCACCGAAAAGAGCGGGGGCAAGCCACCCTTCCTTACCTTTAACTTTCGAGAGTTCGCTTCTTCCCTTATGGTTGAGACGACGCCGCGACCTTGGACATTGGAGGTTGGGCGTTGGACGTAACTGGTGATTCGTTCAAACGCAACCGCGCCGGCAGCAAAAAGCATGGGATACGCAGGCGCGAGATAATAATTCTTTCCTTTCAGAACGATAAACGTGACGACCATCACGACAAAGGTCCAGCCAAAGATGCGATAGCGGCGGCCCTCCTTTGCAAAGAACAGCCAGAACAGACCCGCTATCCACAGCGGTGCGAGAATTGGACCCATGATCATTGCCTGATCTGCGACGAAGGCGATTGGACCACGCGTAACGTCGCGCCCGCTCTGGCGAATGTTTTCCATCAACTGGAGGAAAGGGAAATCGCGCTTCATCAGCCAGAGCAGATTGGGAAGAAAAATCACCAACGCTGCAACTGCGCCCAACCAGATCCACTTGCTCTTTAAGAAATGGCGGTGCGAAGTTAAGAGCAAGCCCACGACAATACCGAACGCGAAAAAGATAGTGGTGTATTTTGTCTCCAGCCCCAAGCCAATGAGCACGCCAAACCACCACCAGTACTTTGCATCGCCGGTATTGCTAGCGCGCACCACGCACCACGCGGCGCCCATCCAAATGAGCGGCTCAAACGCATTCATTGTCGCCAGTGATGAAATACGAGAAAAATTGGAACGGCGAAGACGGCGAGAGCGGCCAGCGCTTGCGCAGAGCGACCCCCACCCAACTCGCGGGCTACTCGTCCAGTCAGCCAAACCAAAACCGCGCCGGCAATTGCCGGCAGCAAACGCAAGCCGAGTAACGACGTGCCAAAGACATGGCGGGTGAACCAGGCGACCAAAGCGATGAGAGGCGGCTGGTCCACATAACCCCAGGCCAGATGTTCGGAACAGGCAAGGTAATAGAGTTCATCGCGAAAGATTCCATTACGCCCGGCGGTCAGTAGGTGAAACAAGAGTTTGCCGCCGGCGAGATATAAGACGATCGCTGTCGCGCTGGTCCATTTTGAACGGGGAGTTGCAGGAGTGATCACGGGCGCATGGTAAATGGTAAATAGTAAATGGTAAATGGTGGCTGGGATCAGTAATTAATGTTGCGCGCAGCGCGCAGTCAAAGCGCCGTAGGTGCGACATGAAAGTAGCGTGTGCCGAGCATGTTCGACGACTTGAGGGTGAAAGTCCCTTTCCAACCTGATGGAGGTGAAGGATAGCAAAGCGCAAGGGCGTTGTCGTGAGGCAAGGTCTGAAGGAAGCGTGGAGCAA
>JBPCLZ010000154.1:0-6256 GCA_051002775.1 Pyrinomonadaceae bacterium
AACTGTCGGCCAAACCAATAGAGGAGATTGAAATGAAGAAGAAATTTTTAGTACTTGCCGGCATCGCTGCGTTGCTGATTGGCGCAACGGTTTTTGCGCTGGCACAGCATCCGGGCATGGGCGAGAAAATGCGCGGTCACGGACACGGCGACATGGTCGAACACATCTCGCGCGAACTGAACTTGACCGACGCGCAGAAGGGGCAGGTGAAAACACTTCTCGACGCACAACGTGCGACGGAAGAAGCACGCCACACCAAACTTGAGGAAATCCACAAACAGATCGAAGCGGCCACTGCGAATGGACAGTTTGACGAGAACACAGTGCGCAGCCTCGCCAGTCAGCAGGCGCAGTTGATGGCTGACCAAATGGTTGAGCACTTACGCCTGCACTCTAAGATGTATGGCTTGCTGACGGCCGAGCAAAAGACCAAGGCAGACCAGATGATGAAGATGCACGGCGGACCGAAACGCGGACCAGGGGGACCGGGACATCATGGACCACCGCCACCACCACCGGGCTCCGGTTTCTAAAACGGATCGCGTGCCGATACGAAAAGGGTCATCGATGTACATCGATGACCCTATTTCTTTGCCCAGGAATTGGTGGCATTCTTGAAATGCGGTGAACTCAGGGCCCACTGACCAGGAACACATCCCACGCCCAGCGTCCAATTTGCGAACCTTGCAGGTCTTTAACTTTTGCGCGATAACGAAATTGGTTGCCGTACTGATCAGTCCGTTTCGATTCTTTGTAGTCAAGGGAGATAGAAGCCACGCTGAGCTGTGCGAGCGGATGCAGTTCCGCCGCTTCAGAAACGCCGTTGTGGTTTGTGTCCTGCCACAAGCGCAACGATGAGAAGATGCCGTCGCGGCTATCGATCACCCCGTCACCGTTACCGCCGTTCGCTGCCTTATCGTATTCAGCCAGCGCCAGGAAGCCGTTTTCCTCGACTCCAGGTGGTGGCTGCGGTTGTTGCGTGAAGTTGCCGAATAATTCCTGACCGTTATCGATGACACCATTGCCGTTGCGGTCAAGCGCCAGCCACGCATCATCCGATGCAGCAGTCGTCCAACCCAGCCGTTCCTTAGTGCCGTTATTGTCGAGGTCAAAGTTCGCGCCGTTAGCCGCATCGGTCAAGTGCAAGCCGTTACCTGCTACGTCAACTATGATAGGGCTTATGCCGTAACATTTATTCTGGAATTGAAAACTCGTGTAACACATGCACTTTCGCTCGCACCATTCTTGAAGCTCCGGATCACAACTCCAACGGGTATTCCCATTCTTGCACTCGCACTGTCCTGTATTTGGATTGTATTGGTGAACTCTTTGCCACTCAGGAGCGAAAGGGCCCACCTCCTCATCACAATTGGGCGTCGGCTCCGGCGCTGGGGTTGGTGTCGTCGTCGGTGTCGGCGTTGGCGTTGCTGGCAGGCACGAAGAATCGTAACTCAGTCTGGAATGCGTCGCTTGTGTCAAGCACGATACTCCTTCTCTTTCGCATTCGCCGACCTGCGGCGTACCCGATAAGTACCCCGACGCGCCATTGCCTAGTTCCACTACTCGAACGCAGTAATCGTAATCGTTAGCGCATTGGTAATTGTATTCACCTCCCCAATCTGCCTGACACATCTCAAGAGATTGTGAAGCCGGCATCACTTTGAACCTTACAAGTGTGAAGCCAGCCGGTTTTTCCAAGTGGCTGGCTCCTGATGGGGCGGGTTTGTCAACCAAATCCCATTTGTAAGGATTGTTTCGATCTCTACGAAGGTGACGCCCTCTCGACCACTTCAAGTCGTCGCTAAAGTAAGCATCATCAATTGAGAGACTCACCGCCGACGTATCGGCATCTACACCGTACGGTATCATCCTGTCGGTCGCGCGCTTAAGCGAATAATCATCAACTTCCAGATCGATCGTTTCGCCTGGTTGCAAAGGATTTTTTTTGAGTTCTTTCGCCCAAATCAAAGGCAACCGGAACAATATCCGTTGATCCGGAGGCTTGAAATCAAGCCCCGCTCTTAACCCATAGATGGCTTGGCCTGAGACGTTACGGATCGTTATTTTCAAGTGCTTAAACCATCCCTTTTTTTCGTTAAACTTTACAGTGTCGAGACCCCATTTGCTGTTGTTGTCCCTCACTTTAAGTTTGATGCCGGTTTTGAGAGACCTTTCTCCCACCTTGATTTCAACCATCTCTAATGGCTCGTTCGCGTATCTTTCGATATCAAGAGAATATTCGGCATCTTGTAACGATGGCTTAGTGGCATGGCCGAGAGAATAGACGAGGCCACCAAGAAGCAAAACCATGCACGTGACGAAGAGGAGTCTTCTGTAGTGGAAAGTCACAATCGACCTCCTTTGAGTACTCACGTGAGAAAATGATCCATGGCGTCAATCGACGACGCATGCGGGCTGATGTGGATCGTGTTATAGGCCTTGAGGGCTTTGACGCTACACGTTTATGAGTTGCTTGTAAAGCCCTTTAGACGGAAGAAATATTTCGTTTCGAGCAAAGCTGTGGCAACGGTCGATGTGTCCTCGGTCGCGGCGGGGCACCAAGCCCTACCTTGACGAGCGCATGGCGCTGGTCCCACGGCTTTTTTATTTGAAACTGCTTACCAAGCCCTGCGGATCGGGTGGGCCTCGGTGTTGAAGATGACAGGGATCCGGTTTCTAAAACGGACTGACGGCAGTTTAAGAAAGGGTCATCGATGCATGTCGCTGACCCTTTTCTTTTGCCACGGATTGATTTGAATTTGAATGCGGCGAAACGTCAAGGCCCACTGACCAGGAACACGTCCCACGCCCAGCGTCCGACTTGCGCACCGTGCACGTCTTTGACTTTCGCCCGATAACGAAACCGGTTGCCGTATTGATCGGTCCGTTTCGATTCGATGTATTTCAGGTCTAACGTTGCCAGTCCGAGTTCTGGCAAAGTGTGCAGTTCCGCTGCTTCGGAAATGCCGTTGTGATTGGTGTCTTTCCAGAGTCGCAACGATGAGAAGATTGTGTCTCCAGGATTGATGACGGCGTCGCTGTTGCCGCCATTCGCTGGCTTGTCAAACTCTGCGAGCGCCCGGAAGCCATTTCTTTCCTCGCCTGCCGGAGGCTGCGACTGCGGCGAGAAGTTGCCGAATAGCTCTTGGCCGTTATCTACTGCTTCGTTGTCATTACGGTCCAGCGTGAGCCAAGCGTCATCCGAGCCAGCAGTCGTCCAAGCGAGACGCTCGGATAGGCTGTCAGCGTTGAGGTCGAAATCGATGCCACCTTCGGCATTGGTGAGTTCGAAACCATTGCCTTCAGTGTCAATAAGGATTGGAGAGTTAGGGTTTGTGCACTGACAGGTAACAGGATCCCGCTGAGCATAACCAGGGCAGGCAACAAACTCGCCACCATTACAACCTTCACCGCCGTCGCCTGCCAAATAACACTGCTTCTTTATCTCAGTGGGGCGGAAGGTTGAACAGGCAACATGTGTATCTCTGTTGACGCAGCGATCATTAACGCCAATTACATAATAATAAGAGGCCAAGACCGCTGTATCGGCGGAGTCCAGATGATCCATTCTTACTGCGCATCTAGTGTTCGTCCCGCAGAAAAGATCTTCCGCATACAGCAGCGGATGACACGAACTCGGAAAAATCCCCGGGTCTTGCGGCCGCGAGGCATGATTGAAACTCACCTCATTGAAAACAGATTTCTTCCGGCGCTTCAAGCTAACTTGTGGACGTTCAGGATACCAGCGATTTGGATCGTTAAGGTCGCGATGAAAAAGCTGTCCGCCACTCCATTTCGTACCATCATTGAAAACCACTTCGCCAATGCTGATCTCTACCTCTTTAATGCTTCCCGGTTTGTTAGTTTGAATAAGAAACTCCCGGAGTCCCTCATAGTCAGTCAGGATAAGATCAGCTTTTGCCCCAGGCTCTAAAGGGGGTTGATCCGGGTGAGGCGTAGCTTCTTGTCCAGAGGGTTGCGGATACAGTCCATAGACTAAATGGTCAAGCGAAGCAGGTTCCTGAACAGGGCTTAAAGGAGTCGGAAACTCAATGTTTAGCTCGATCCAAACGATCGTTTTGGTCGATATATTTTTGACAGTGACGGTCAACTCGTTGAGCCAATCATCTTCTTCGATTATCTTGACGCCTAGCTTGGCAAGTTTACCCTTAATCTTCAGGGTCGATATCTCAAGAGGCTCATTACGCCAAGCGTATTTCCTTACCGTGCGATCTTCTTTCTTTTCTCGACCAGGCTCCTTCGTGTTTTGGCTAAGACCGAAACCAAGTTTGGGAACCACTACTCCGAGCAGTAAGGTGAAAATAAGACTGAGACACAGAACGAAAAAGTGAGCGTTCTTTGGATTTTTCATTAGAGGTACCTCAACCGGTGGATTGTCTATTGGTCCAGGAAAATACGAAACAGATTGCTTCTGATCCTAATCTGTTCGCGTCTATGGGAATTAAGTTGGCAAGGAGCCGTACCCGCTGAGGAGTGAGGTCTCGCTAACGACTATTAACACGATGTAGGAGCGGGACCCATGCTAACGGTTCAGTCTCTTAACGTCTTGATCCTACGACTATTCTGACTTACCTGTCAATAAATTCCGGAAAAAGAACGCGTTTTTCTTTAGCAAGAACCGGGATAAATGCGTGTGACATTAACGGTGCGAGATTCTGTTGATTGGAGCTGTAACCGACTTGCTCTCCCCGTCCTATTTCCGTTTCCAGCGCACGCCGTCTTTAGTGTCTTCGAGGATGATGCCCTGGCGTGCGAGTTCATCGCGAATTTCATCGCTGCGACCAAAGTCACGCCGGCGACGTGCTTCCTGCCGCTCATCAATCAGGCTCTGAATCTGGCTGTCGAGCATTTCCGTGCTTTCCGCGCCAAAGATATTCAGCACTGTGTCGATTTGTTTCAGCAAAGCGAGCAGCTCCCGCTTGTTTTCTTCTTTTACTTTTTTGCGGGCCAGGGCGGTGTTCACTTCTCGACTGAGATTGTGAACGGTGGCTAGCGCGACCGATGTATTCAAGTCGTCATCCATTCCTGCTTCAAACTTTTCCGCCGCGCGCAGCGCAACATCGTGAAGCGCTTCGTTCATGCCGGGTTCTGTTTTAGCTTCATTCAAACGCGCGCGAAAATCGCGTAAGCCTGCGAATGTTTTCTCTGCTCCGGCCAGCACATCAAAGTTCAAATTGATCTGTTTGTTGTAAGGAACGCTCAACAGGAAATAACGAATGCCCGCAGCCGAATAGCCCTTCGCTTTCAAATCGCGAAACGTGTAGTAGTTGCCCTTTGACTTCGACATCGTTTCGCCTTCGACCTTGAGATGTTCGAAGTGGATCCAGTAACGAACAAACTGCTTGCCGGTTGCGCCTTCGCTTTGCGCAATCTCATTTTCGTGATGCGGGAAGACGAGATCGATGCCGCCGGCATGAATATCGAAAGTTTCACCTAGGTATTTCATCGACATCGCCGAACATTCGATGTGCCAGCCGGGGCGGCCGCGACCGATGGCCGTATCCCAAGCGGGCTCTTTCTCATTCGCGGGTTCTTTCCACAACGCAAAATCGCGCGCGTCCTCTTTGTCATATTTGTCGGTGTCGACGCGCTCACTGGCGCCGGCGATGTTGCCTGCGAAGTTAATCTTCGAAAGCTTTCCATATTCCGGAAACGAGGCGATGCGGTAATAGACGGAACCATCCGAGGCGTACGCATGATTTGATTCCAGCAGCTTCTCGATCAGAGCAATCATTTCCGGAATGTGTCGCGTTGCGCGCGGTACAATCTCGGGCCGCTCACAACCAAGCGCATCAAAATCTTCCCAAAGCGCGTCGATGTACTTCGCGGTGTAGTCGTCAATGCTGAGTCCTGCTTCCTGCGACTTGGCGATGATGCGGTCCTCAACGTCCGTGATGTTCATCACGTGCGTGACTTTGTAGCCTTTGAACTTCAGATAACGACGGACAATGTCGGCGGCCACGGCTGAGCGAAAGTTGCCGATGTGGCCATACTCCCAAACGGTTGGACCACAATAATAGAAGCGAACTTCGCCCTCGTTCATGGGGCGAAACTCTTCGACGCGGCCGGTCAGCGTGTTGCGAAATCTAAGCATTGGATTATTCGTTAGCAGATACGCGTCCCCGGATTTACCGCGGACGCGCAGGTTTGCGAGTCTAGGAAAGGATCAGGTGCGAGTCAAACGGGCTGGAAATTTCGGATTGCGGATTTCGGATTGCGAATTTTTTCAGGGACA
>JBPCLZ010000155.1:0-3736 GCA_051002775.1 Pyrinomonadaceae bacterium
ATTCCCAGCAAGCTCTTTTCCACTCGTACAACATTCAAGCCCGCTGCCTTGGCCGTTGCGGCGGTGCGCCGGTTGAAGTGATCGTCGAACAGCGGCACCGTGATCCAGTTTAACAGGTCGAAGAGCGAGCCCAACAGATTATTCGGCCGCACATGTTCAAGCAGCATGACGACGCCACCAGGTTTCACTACGCGTCGCAACTCAGCAAATGCCGCCTCAGGCCGCGCGACTGAACAAAACACAAGTGTCGCAAAAGCCGCGTCGAAGGAATTATTTGCAAACGGCAGGTGCTCAGCGCAACTTTGAATCAATCGCGAACTCTCAGGGCGCTGTTTGCTCTGCGCAATCTTCAACATCTCGCGGCTGGGGTTCGCTGGCTACCGCCAGTGCGTTGTTTGGATAGTAAACGAAATTCAGTCCAGTGCCCGCGCCGATCTCAAGAATGCGGCCATCCTGGGGCACGTATTGAAAAGTTGTTTCACGCAACCGCGCCAGGAACCAACGATCCAGCGGGCGCATGCCGCGATCGTAATGAGGAGCTATCTGATCGTAGGTTCTTGGCATTGTGAACTTGAATGGGCGAGACGCTGAACGTTAGCGCACCATCATAATCACTTGCCGCTCGCGGCCGCCGTCGAACTCGCATAGAAAAATTCCCTGCCAGCGTCCTAGCAAAAGCTTCCGATCTTTGAAGGGAACTGTTACCGACGAACCCACCAGCGTTGCTTTGATGTGCGCATCAGAATTCTCTTCGCCGTGACGAAAGCCCATACCGTGTTGTGGAATAAGCGTGCGAAACGCATGAAGCATGTCGCGCGGGACATCAGGGTCAGCGTTCTCGTTTACGGTTAATCCGGCAGTTGTATGTTGCACATATAGAAACACCAAACCCTCACGCTCTTCCGAGCCCGCAAGTTTCACCTGGACTTGTTCCGTAAACTCAACTAACTCTTCACGCGCACGGGTGCGCACTTTAAGTGTGTACATGGAAGCATTGTAAAGTTTTTGCCCGGAAAGTCGTAAACGCTGCGCCGTCTATCGGCATTGAGGGTCGACGAATACAGAACCGGGAGCGGTAGCGACCGGGTGGGACTGGCGACAAACAGCACCTCTTTTCATGGAGCGCCGAGGAGGCAAGATTACAATGAGGGTGAACTCACATTGCGCAGACCCGGTCGCTACCGCTCCCGGTTCTGTATTCGTCGAACCATTAGGCTAGAGTTCCAGTATGACATCGCCATCCAGTGTAGCGGCGAGCTGAGCATCTTGCCCGGTGTTGAATCACTCAGGGTGAAATAACAAAAACGACACTAAAGTTTTTTCTCGTCAATGACAAAGTTGTAACTCATCGCTCCGCTGACTTTGGCAGGCTTGTCATTGACGGTAGCCGGCTTAAACCGTGCCTTCATTGCTGCCGCTTCTGCGGCGCCGTGCAAAGTCTCAGGCCCACTCTTCGCCTTCGCCGACATGACCTTTCCATCCTCACCAATCACGATCGCCACCGTAACTTCGCCCTGGATGTTCTGTTTCCTGGCCGCTTCGGGATAAACAGGTTGAGGTGCTTCAATCAGCTTGCCCTTGTTAACTTTGTTTTTGCTCTTTTGTTTTGCGGGCGCCTTTTCTTTTTGCGGAGGCGCGGGGGGCGCGACCGGTGTAGGCGGACTCGCAGGACTCGCAGGCGAGGCAGGAGCTACAGGTGCCGCTGTTGACGAAGGCAACGAAGGCGACGAAGGTGCAGGAGGAGCCGGAGGTGCAAAGTTTGCGGGAGCCGACGGCGCTAGTGGCGCCAAGGGGGGTGGCGGCGAGGCCTTCTGCGTCGTTGTCTTGGTTTTCTTCGCTGCATAGTCGGCATTGGGAGTATCAACAATCCCTTCGTCAGATGCCATCGAAAGTAATGGTCCAGCTGCGACTTCTTTGGTGACGGCGGCACTCGATCCACGAGGGTGACTATAAACTCCCGCGCCAACCAAAATGACGAGAGCCATGCCCACCAGCGCGCCTGCGAACACTCGCGACGGTCCGCCCACGTTACGTTTCATATTATTAGCCATGATGTTTTCAATTCTCCTTCTTAAGTTCGAGCCACCGGCCGCGCCGGTTACCCCGGCTACTCGCCAACCAAAGCAAAAGCGCACCACCTTCAGGATGCTTGAAGCATACACTTCCGGCGCGGCAGAAATTTCCATCACTTTTTCGTCGCAGGCTTGTTCGCGCTCGTCGAAAAGTTTGCGACTGAGGACCCAAACGAGCGGGTGAAACCACAGGAGAGCACAAAGAACCAACTGAAAGTTTCCGACAAGATTGTCGCGTCTTTGAATGTGTACAAGTTCGTGGAGCATGATTACTTCCAACTCACCATCGTCGAGGTGATTGCCTATGGTTTCCGGCAGCACCACGACAGGCCGTCGCACACGCCACACGCCCGGCTCGATCTGCAGCGGCAAAACTTGAAGCCCAACGTCACTCTTTAAGCCTAATGACTTCTGCGCCCGTTGCAGAGCCTGCCATTCGCGGCCGTTGCGAACGCGCCGGCTTTGCTTCAATGCGCTTAAGAACTTCCGCCGACGGATTCCCCACACCAACACAACTGCTCCGCAACCTGCTAACCAAATCAGTGTCAGAGCGTTGTAGATTTCGCTGCGGCTAATCGGGCCAGGGGAGGTGGCGATCACTTCAATATTCAAAGCGAGCGTTAGGGCCGGATCAGAGATGCCCTTGACGAAACTGTTCGGCGGCGAACTCTGAGCAGCTTGGAAGAACGAGACAGACGAAATATCTATCTGCTGAAACACAAAGACGAAAAGCGCTGCGGGAATAAGAAATTTTACCGAGCAAATTAGCCAGAGATTATGGCGCAAGCGAGCCGGCCCGCGCCTGACTGCGACACATGCCCCGAACACCACGAGCGCAAATAGCGTCGTCTGCCACAGATGGTCCGCAAACCGCGGCCACCACCAGGTGGAAAATTCGGTAAGCCATTCGTATGCAGCCACTACGAGCTCCTTATCGCTTCCCTTGACGTTTGCCGGTGTCTGTCGATTTCTTTTCTCCGGGAGGTGCGGGGGACTGTGGTTTATTAGCTTCGAGGTTCCCCACCGTTTTCTCCAAGTCGCGAATGTCCTGAAGCGTGAGTTGGCCGGTTTCCACGAGTTGGGCCATAAGCGAACGCGGCGATCCGCCAAAGACATGCAGCAGTTCGTCAATTAGACGATTATGTGCGGCCTTGCGCGTCACCACCGCCTGGAAGATGTGCGCGTTCCCGATCTTCTTTACGCGGCGCACCGCGCCCTTCTCCTCGAGCCGGTAAATTATTGTTTGCACCGTGGTGTAAGCGGGACGCTTTCGTTCAGGCAAGTGCTCCTGGACCTCGCGCACTGACGCGCTACCGAGCGTCCAGATTGCGCCCATTATTTCCAGCTCAAGCCTGGTCAACTTCACTTGTTTTTCCTTAGCCATTAACCCTCTTGTCCCCGACTGTCCTACGAATGAGGTTGACACTACTACACTTGTAGGTGCTGCGTCAAGCAAAAAGATTACTGGCGGACGTATAAAACATCCAGGAACTGTAACCTTCGTGGGTCGACGAATACAGAACCGGGAGCGGTAGCGACCGGGTCGGAGGTACGCCAAACACTCCATTTGTGGGTGGGCGAAGGACACTAGCTTTCGCATAAAATTGAACTCACCACCGCGCGGAACCGGTCGCTAATGCTCCCGGTTCTGTATTCGTCGACAC
>JBPCLZ010000156.1:0-1282 GCA_051002775.1 Pyrinomonadaceae bacterium
GGGCCTTATGCTAATTCGGGAAAGCAAGGGACTTGATTTGCAAGGGGTGAGGCTTTCCCAGCAGGCGGTTGAGGTAGATCGATAGCGTGTGGGCCGTCAGCTTGCTCAGTAGACGGGTGCACAAGCCCCAAAAGGTATGAGCATGATTGATTTCAATGTGAAATTGTTCGGTCAGTTGCCCGTTGACGGTTTCAATGATTTGGCGAACATGGTTGTGCAAGCGACGGATCGCAGGCGAGAGTTGCGCTTTCTGATTTGAGCGTGGGATCGTATGCAAGCGGACGCGATGGAGGGCCGCTAGCCGTGCTGCCAATGGCGCACTGATGAACGCTTTATCCCCGTAAACCTCCAAATCGGTATGCTCGACCAGAATTTCTTCGCCGACCGAGAGGTCGCTGGCACTGGCCGGTGCGAGACTGAAGTTGAGGATCACACCTTCCAGCGTGACCAGCAAGTGCAGCTTATAACCGAAGATCGTTTGCTTTTTACTCGGCACTTTCCCAAAGTTCGCCCCATGGACGGCCCAATCGCCGGTCGAGCCGGGGACGAGGTGGAACTTGACCACTGGCACGGGCAGGCTGTCAATCGCACACTGGCGATCTGCCGCCAGATCAAGGACATGCAATACCGCCTGACGGATCAGGTTGAAGGCGTCCATCAGGTTGCGGCGACGGCGGTTGAACCGACTTTGGGACGGAATAACGGGAAACAACCTCCGATGCTCACGCCAATAGCTCAACATTTCCGTTTCCACGTCCCATCCACGACACTCGCCCACCAGTACCATCGTCAACAATTCACTATCGCTGCATTCCGGTTGGCGACCTGGACGCTTGAACATTGGGGCGATTTCCTGCCAGAGATCATCCACCACCACGTACATCCACAGGCAAAAATCGTCGAAGTCTTCTATTATCATGGCGTCTCTCGCTCTGGTTTGGGCTGGTTTGGCGACTTAACCCTACCGAACGAGAGACTTTTCGTCTATTCATCCAATTAGCATAAGGCCCTAGTACAGATTGTGTAGTTCTAATTGCAAGTAGGGACCGGAAGAGCCGCCAGCACAGGCGGCTTTTTATGACGCGACGAGGCGTTCGGACGCTGGTTTTACAAATTTCAGGATAAATGTTGTGCCTTGTCCTACTTTGCTTATAAGCGACACATATCCATGATGGCTATCCATAATCGTTTTGACGATCGCAAGCCCTAACCCGCTCCCACTTACATGTTCAAAACCGCGTTGTCTGCCGCGAAAGAACCGCTCGAAGACTTGTGTCTGTAT
>JBPCLZ010000157.1:0-21173 GCA_051002775.1 Pyrinomonadaceae bacterium
TTGCTGATGCGGAAGCAGCAAGCTAAAGCTTGGACTCTGAACTACTATGCGGTTTCCGCGGTGATTTCGGAACGAGCCGCCTGCGACAGCGGCGCCGTTACTGACTCGCGAATACGCTCAATGTTTGCGCCCACCGCTCGTAGCTTGGCTTCAATTTTTTCGTAACCGCGGTCGATGTGATAGACGCGATCGATAATTGTTTCGCCATTGGCTACTAATCCCGCCAGCACAAGTGATGCAGACGCACGCAAATCGGAAGCGATTAAGGGCGCTCCGTTCAACTGTCTTGGGCCACTGACAGTTGCGCTGTGTCCATCGATAAAAATGTTAGCCCCCATGCGCTGCATCTCCGACGCATGCATAAAGCGATTCTCAAAAACTGTTTCCTCGATAACCGCGCTGCCGGTTGCCTGTGTCATCAGCGCCATGTACTGGGCCTGCATGTCGGTAGGAAAACGCGGATAGGGTTGAGTGGTCACATTCTTCGCCGTCAATTCCTGGCGGCCGGATACGTGCAGGGTGGTTGGGCCTTTCTCTTCAATCTCAACGCCCACTTCACGAAACTTATCAATCACAGCGGCCAGATGATCGGGCCGGCAATCCGTAATCTCCAGTTCACCTCTGGTAATGGCTGCCGCCGCGATAAAGGTGCCGGTCTCAATTCGATCGGGAATGATTGTGTGCTCGGCAGCGCCAAGCGCAGGGACCCCTTCGATCGTTATTGTGCTTGTTCCCGCGCCACTAATAAGCGCACCCATTTTGTTGAGCAGGTCAGCGAGATCGGTGATCTCAGGTTCGCATGCAGCGTTATGCATTACGGTCGTGCCACTGGCCAGCGTTGCAGCCATTAGTAAGTTTTCCGTGCCGGTGACGGTCACTTTGTCGAACTGAATTTCAGCGCCGATTAACCGTCCCGCTTTGGGTGCGCGGGCAATCACGTTGCCGGCTTCCAGCCGAACTTCCGCGCCCAATTGCTCAAAAGCTTTCAAGTGAAGATCAATTGGTCGAGTGCCAATCGCACAGCCGCCCGGCAATGAAACCTTCGCTTTACCAAACCGCGCCAACAGTGGACCAAGAGCGAGCACGGACGCCCGCATGGTCCGTACCAGTTCATAAGGCGCTTCAAAAATTTCAATGTGGTTTGCGCTTATCTTGTGCGTGCGAAGTTCTGGCATCAGGACGGTGGCGCCCAGGTCTTCGAGCAGCCGGCGCTGCGTAATAATGTCGCGAACGTACGGCAGATTGTGCAGCGTAACCGTTTCCGCGCTGAGCAGCGCTGCGGCCATGCAAGGCAACGCCGAGTTCTTGGCGCCGCTTATGGAGATGCGGCCTTTGAGTGCGTCTCCGCCGCTGATGCGAAATTTATCCACGCCAACAGATTAGATTAAAACCCAGAAACGTTAAAGCCTGCGTGGTTTCTTCCCCTCACGTTTTGGGAGGGGTTAGGGAGGGTGCGAGCTTGACGCGTACAAGGCCTCTCCCCAACCCTTTCTCAAAGGGCGAGGGAGCCAGACTTCAAACCAGAAGTTCGTCGCTGCGTTACGACAAGCTAATAAAGCTTATCGGACATAAATAACGCGGCGCTCAATTAAGAACGCCGCGTTAGGTAACAACAGAGGGAATCGGACTAATTACTGCCGCCGCCGCGTTTCACGCGCACGCCACCGTTGGTGGTCATGGCACGGATTGTGGGGCCCCCTGATCCAAGGTTAACTGCAATCTCGCGGCTTATGCGTCCCTGCACGGTGACTGGAAAATCAATGCTTAGATGCCCGTTCACTGTGCCCGTCTCCAGGTGAGCTGAATAATTTTCCGGCAATGACATACTAATGCCGCCGTTTGTTGTTTTCACGTCCAGCGTTTCGCCGTCCCAACGATCTCCCGTCAATTCAATCGATAGCCCGCCGTTGGTGGTGCCGCCACGCACGGCACCGCCGACGCGCTTGAGAGAAACACCGCCATTCTGGGCCGAAAAATCCATCTTGCCCTGCACATCAGCGATCGCGATGCCGCCGTTGTGCGAAACCAATGAGAGGTCCGAACGACGAGGGACGAATACTTCGTAACTGACACTCCAGGAATAGTCCCGGCGTGTTTCCGGACCGGTCGCAAAAATCTTTGCGCCCGCAGTTTCAATTTTGATTTGCCCGGCGAGTGCATCCGCTTCCGCTTGTGACGGCGCAGCGGTTTGAATCTTAGCCCGTACCAAGATCTCGTTTCGGTCCCAACCCTTGACGGACACACCACCATTCTGGCGGCCATCAACAGAAATTGAGCCAGCCGCCGGCAAGGTTTGTTCTTTGATCTCGCAATGATTTGATAGGCGATCACTGTGCCAATTGTCGCGGCAGGCCATTGACTTTTCCTGATCCGCAAACACCGTTAGCACAGTCGCAGTTGTCAGCATCAAAATTAACGCACTTCGTCGTAGCCACTTATGCATGTCTTTCTCCTCACGTTATTTAGTTTTACTAGATTGTCCTTCGCGCGGTTCTGACGACTAAACACCGTGGGGCTTGGGATTGTGGCAAGTTATTGAGGGACTGTCTGGACTAATCACGCTTCATTAGGGCAACTATGCGGGGAATGCCCTGGAGATCGTCATAAATCTCGAGCAGTTTCCAAGGTTCGGCTGCGATCAGCTCGGTGACAGCATCATGCTGATCGAACCCCATCTCAAAGGCGAGAACGCCGCTACTCTTGAGATAGTCGCGACTCTCAATCAATAGCCGCCGGATGACTGACAAACCGTCCTCGCCCGCCGTAAGCGCGATGCGCGGCTCAAAGTCGCGTACTTCTCTCTGCAAGCCTTCAACCGCACGTTCCGCAACATAAGGTGGATTCGAAACAATCAAATCGAACCCCGGAATAACCGCCGGCGCCAGGGCTGAAAAACAATCAGAAGCGAGAAATGACAGGCGCTCATTAACGCCGTGGCGATGTGCATTGCGCTCGGCAACTGCCAACGCCGCGGCTGAAATGTCGAGCGCCATTCCCCGGGCCTGCGGCAGTTGGTGAAGTAACGTGATAACCACGCAACCCGAGCCGGTACCGACATCGCAAATGAATGGGGCCTCGTTTGGTGAGACCCTTGCCAACGCCGCCTCAACCAACAATTCGGTTTCGGGACGCGGGATTAATACGTCGGGAGTAACTTCAAACTCGAGCCCAAAAAATTCCTGGCGTCCAACGATGTATTGCAATGGTTTACCACTGGTGCGCGCGTCAAGTAACTCACCATACATTTCAACTTGTTCGTCCGTGAGTTGATCTTCAGCGTGCGCCAGGATGTAAGTGTGATCGCGGCCCAGGACATACATCAGCAATGAACCGGCTTCGCGGCGTTCTTGCGGCACTCCGGACTTCCGAAGTTTGTTAGCGCCGTGAAGTATCGCTTGTGCTATTGATGTCGCCATTGAATGTGCCGGGAGGATTGTAAGTGTTCAGTTTGATGTCCGATTAGCTTGTCGTAACGCCACGACAAACTATAAAGTCTATCGGACATAATAAGCCCCAGTAATTTCAGGAAAATAATTTCATTCTATCGGGACTCGGCGTTCAGTTATTTTGGGGAACAAAAACCCTATTGCAAGTTTCTTGTTAGCACCACGGTACGAGTCTCGTTCCTCCCGTATACGACAGGACCTCGGCCATTTCGGTCGTGGAGGTTCTGGCGTAAAAGGAGTGGTGAGTTTAACAACGTTTCTCTGAGGAGCAAGGGTGGGCGCACTTTCCAAAGCGATCTTCTTATTCGCACTCAATTGGCTCGACGCACAGTTGACCATTCTTTGGGTGCGCCTAAACGTGGCTACTGAAGGCAACAGCTTTATGGCCTACCTGCTCGATCACAGCGAAGGCTCGTTTCTGTCAGTCAAACTAACCATCGGTGCCCTCGCCGCTTACACGCTTTACCGTTTCGCTGAAATTCGGATTGCCCGCCGCGGGATGAAACTGGTGCTGGGCCTTTACCTGGCTTTGATGTTTGTTCACGTCGCAACTGGTTTCTCCGCTCTCGGCTGGCATGCTCCCGTCACCGTACTTACTTATTTCGTTAGCCTACCTAAGACCTTCTTCGCTTTGTTCGCCTAGTGGCTGCTCAGGAAGTCTCCTCTTCGTTCGAAGATTCGCCATTTCGCTTTCGCCGAAAGTAAAAAAGGAACATCACTTCCTGCCAAGCGTGTCAAGAGGGCTATCGGGGCAGGGTTTCGTGTTTCTGCGGCTTGCATACGTTTCAGGGAAGGCCTAGATTTGTGGTTTATAAGGCGAAGGGTGAATCGCACAACCTGCCGTACTGAGTTCGGCATCGTAAGAAACACTAGTCATAACTAGCGAAACAACCTAATAAATAAGAGAGAAATAGCCATGTATAGACTTTCAGCTCGTCAAATCCTGGTGATTGCTTTGATTTCAGGACTGTTTGCTGCCGGCGCTGTGGCGGTGGTCGATCGGCTCTCGAACCGGTTGCAGCCGGCCGGCGCCGCTTTTTCGGAAACGTCGCCAAGCGGTATCACAGAGCCGGCGACAGCCGGCGACGAACAAAACAATATTGAAATTTACCGAACCTTGTCGCCGGGTGTTGTTAACGTTCATTCCACTTCCTACGCGCGCGACTTCTTCGGCTTCGTCGAGCCGCAGGAAGGATCCGGATCGGGTTCGGTCATCGATCAGAACGGCAACATCCTGACCAACTATCACGTCATTGAAGGGGCGCAGAAACTGGCCGTCAGTTTTGGCGGCCAGAAAAACTACGCCGCGAAAGTGGTGGGCGGCGATCCGGACACGGACCTGGCGGTGATCAAATTAATCGAGATGCCGAAGGAACCCTTGACCATTATTCCGCTGGGAGACTCGGACAAGCTGGTTGTGGGCCAGAAGGTTTTGGCGATCGGAAATCCTTTTGGGATGGATCGAACACTTACGACCGGCGTAATCAGTGGTTTGCAACGCCCCATTCGCGCGCGCAACGGCCGGCCAATTGAAGGCGCAATTCAAACGGACGCTTCAATTAATCCGGGAAACTCTGGTGGTCCATTGTTTGACTCACACGGCCGGATGATCGGCATCAACTCGCAGATTCTTTCGCCTTCGGGCGCATCGGCGGGCGTTGGTTTTGCCGTTCCGGTTAACATTGCCAAGCGCATCGTTCCGGAACTCGTTCGCTCGGGCGAAATCCGGCGACCGAAGCTGGGCGGCCTAACCCGTGACGTCGAACTGTTAAAGAACCAGGTTGAATTGCCGGTTTCGGAGGGCGCCTTGATTTGGCAGGTGGCGCCAGGCGGCCCAGCTGCAAACGCCAGCCTGCGCGGACTGACGCAAACAGAAAATGGCGACGTTGCAATCGGCGATATTATTGTCGGAATTGACAACGAGAAGGTCGGGAATACTGACGACCTTTATCGCATACTCAACAAGCGCGCTATAGGTGATCAGGTCCAGGTGCAAATTGTGCGCAATGGTCGTCGCACTTCAGTACCTGTGCGCCTGACAGAAACGCCGGACACACGGCGCCGGCAATAATAGGGGTGTAGGGGGTTGGGTGTAGGGTTTAGAGTTGCGAACATTTTGTTTGCCCGCTGTATTGAGGCCTGAGCTAAACCTACACCCTACCCCCTTCACCCAACACCCTTTTTCCCCGTGGACCAAACGAACCATTTCTTCAACATCGGCTATGGCTGGCTCTGCAAACACTGCAGCGCCGAAAATGCGGAGCGCCGGCAACAATCCAACCGACAACGTTCAACCCAATCTGGACAGGGAAACAGTAATGCCGAACTGCCTCTCGCTAGCTGGGCCGACTCTTCACGTCAGGCGTTATCCTGTCGCCGTTGCGGAATTGTGGAAACTATTTCGGGTAGGGGTTAAGTTCCTGATCACTCAGCTAAGGTTCGGGGGCTAGGTAAAATTGTTTTTGTAATCAACCAGGCTGCGACGTATTACATCCAGCGCCTCTTCCGCGTCATACACGTCAGCAATCTCCACGCGGCGCGGCGCATCACCGGGCAACTGTTTGTAACTAAGGAAATAATGCTGTAGCCGGTCGACGAGCGCTTTGGGACACTGCGCGATGTTTTGAATATGGCCGTAAGCAAGATCTGATTCGAGTATGGAAATGATCTTGTCGTCGGCCTGTTTCCCGTCAATCATTCGCAGCCCGCCAATTGGTTTTGCTTTTAAAAAGATATTGCCTTGCGCAAAAGTTTTTTCCGTCAACACACAAATATCCATCGGGTCGCCGTCGCCTTTAATGTCGTTTACTCCGGTGCGCTCAGCGCACAAGCGCGCAACTTCGTCGCCGCAGAAAGTTTGCGGAATAAAACCATAGAGGGACGGACACATTGATGAAAATCGTTGTGGCCGATCCACGTGCAGGTGGCCCGACTGCTTATCGAGTTCATACTTGACCACATCAGTCGGTACAATTTCGATGAACGCATTGACTGTTTCCGGTGCGTTCTCTCCAGGCGTTAGGCCATGCCAGGGATGCGCCTGAAACAGTCGAGTTGAAGGGAGCTTTTTTGGATCGTTTTGAGACATTGGCTGAAGTCCTATCGAGAGCATAGTCTACCAGATGTCATATTTTGCACGGCCTGTGTCGGTGCTACAATTAGAGCGCTCTCGCTGTTTATTTCAAACTATTAACCATGGCCACCGCTGAAGTTTTCCCCCAGTCTCGTGCTCAAGTTCTTTCGCTGCACTGGATCATTTCTGCGCGCGATGATCTTGTTTGGTTCATTGGGTCGGTTGCCTCGAGCTACGCTCTTTTGATCTTATACGTTGCCGGAATGCTGCCGTTAATTCCGATGGTCGCGCTGTGGGCCATACTGATCGACGCGCCTCACGTCTTTGGAACTTTTTCGCGCACTTACTTTGACCGCGCTGAACGTCGCAACCGCGCCCGCTTGTTGTGGGGCTCGCTGCTCTTCTTTGCAGTTGGTCCAATCATGGTTTTCGCCGGGCTGGGACTGGTCTTTTTCTTTTTCGCAGCGCTCTGGGCTTACTACCACCTGGTAAAGCAGCACTACGGTTTCATGGTCCTGTACAAGAAAAAGAACAATGACCTGGCGCCAATCGACAACGCGCTCGATCGCCTGTTGCTGTTGTTTGCTTTCAACTATCCTTTCGTCGCGTTCATTGCCGCCGATCCGGAAGCTATGACTCGCGTTCCGGCGTCTTTACGATTCGGCGTGAACGGGTTGGCAACAATACTACTCGCTGGAACGATTATTCTGTTTGTCGCCTGGCTGGCCCGACAATTACAACGCTTCCTCGCCGGTGAATCACTCGACGTTCCCAAGTACTTACTGTTGGCCGCGGCGATTCCCATGCACTGGATTGTCCTGCTGACGCCCATGCCAAATAAGCCGATCACGATCGTGGCGATACTGACCATCTATCACAACCTTCAGTACCACCGGCTGATTTGGTTTCATAACCAGAAATACACAAGAAGCTCGGGCGATCTTACTGGGACTGCGGGTGTCCCGCCCGCATCGAATGAGATCGAAGCGCGAACAACCTCTGAAGAATCAAGTCATCCACGCCAAAAATATGGTGCCGCGGAATTAATCAGCCGCCGTCTGCTTTATTACATCGCCTTCGGAATTCTTTTCGGGATTATTTATCAGGGTCCGCGGCAGGTTCTTGGCTACATCAACTTTAAAGGTGGCGGGGAAATAGGCAGTGAGCAATCATTCGCGACACAGCTCGGCATTTCATTTCTCTGGGGCTACGCGTTTATTCATTATTATCTCGATTCAAAAATCTGGCGTTCGCCGCGATCCTTCAGTCGGCAAAGCGCTCAACATGGCTTAGTTTAAAGTGCAAGTTACACGTTTCAAGTCTTGGGTCTAATTCGCGGGTCCTTAGGACATCGGAAACTTAAAACCTGAAACCTGGAACTTGAAACTTAAACCCGCTAAGAAAAAAACTCTGTAACCAGCGTCGTAAATTCTGCTGGATACTCTTCGTGGGGCAAATGGCCACAGTCGCGGAAAACAGATAAACGCGAATCCTGGATCTCCTGCTGCAACCGCTCACCATCTGTCAACGGCACCTCGCGATCGGTATCGCCCCAAACGATTAGCGTCGGCTGTTTCAACAGATGCGCTTCGCGGGATATTCGCTCCGCGTCCCAACGCCGCACGGTGCGGATGATCGCGCGATGTGTCCCGCGCGTCGCCAACGGCAAATGACGCGCCTGCACTCTTCTTTCATCAAGCTCCCAGGCGTGCCGATGGTAAACTCGCTTCATGCGCATGCGCAGCAACCGGCGCGATCCAACCACTAGCGGTGAAAGTATGTCGCCGATGATTGGCGAGCCGAACAGTCGCATCAACATGTATCGAGTCGGCTTATTATTTGTGACAGCGCCCACCAGAACTAGTTTTTGAACCAGCTCCGGATGATCCAGCGCGATCGTCGCCGCCACCGCACCGCCATACGAGCTGCCGATCAAAGCAACGCGTGCAATGCCCAGTTGCTTTGACAGGCCAACAACCATTCTTGCTTGTGACGCAATGGTGTACTCCAGATTGCGCGGCTTGCCGGAATAACCATAGCCCAGGAGGTCCGGGGCGATGACTCGGAATCCTGCTTCCGCAAATGGCAACAGCACTTTGCTCCACACCAGATTCGACGAAGCAAAACCATGGATCAACACCAGGGGCGGCGCACTACTCTCGCCGGCCTCCTGATAGTGGACGGTTACGCCGTCGACTTCCGCGAAGCGCGAGTATTCGGCGTTGAATACAACATCGCGATTGCTGGCCCATTCAACGTCGCGCGGGCGCAGCAACAGCTTTCCGGCCACTAAAGAGCCAGCTAATACAGACAGTCCGCCTAACCAGTAACGCTTTTTCATCCTTCGTCGTGCGCCAACACTACGCGGGGACGCAATGAATTCTTCCCCGCTTCAAAGGACGCAACAGCAACCAGGTGTCCATGCTCATCACGCAATCTAACCTGCTCACTGTTGGTCCATGCTGGTGCTGAAACTTCGAGACTCAGACCATGACGAACTTTTTGCACGTCTGCATCGATTAGATCAACAGCCGGTAAGTGTGAAAGCGCCGCATCCAGCGGCAGCAAAACTTGTCCCAGCGATTCCTCGGCAACACTCTCTTTTAACTGCTCCAACGTTGAGGCACTTCCGATCGTGAAGTCGCCCACGCGTGTGCGTCGCAGTTCCGCTAAATGAGCGCCGATTCCCAACTGTTTGCCAAAATCTTCTGCAAGCGTGCGCACGTATGTGCCGGCAGAGCATGCAACCAGCACATCAAGGTCATAGGTGCCGTCGCGGTTGTCTTTCAACAAACCGCCTTTTGCTCTATTCGTTTCAAACTTTTGGATGCTAACGCGCACGGGTTGTCGTTCAACTTCCTCACCGCGCCGCGCCAACTCATAAAGTTTCCGGCCTTGTTGCTTCTTCGCCGAATACATTGGCGGCACTTGATCGATATCGCCACGCAAGCTAGCGAGCGCCGCTTCGATCGCAGACTCGCCCAATTTCACCTTTGATCCGCTCACGCCCGCGTTTAACGCCTCCGGGTTGACTAAGGGTTTGCCCGTGATGTCTCCCGTATCAGTCGCAAACCCAAGTCGGATTACCGCCTCGTACTCCTTCTGGAGTCCGCTAAGAAACTGGGCCAGGCGCGTTGCACGGCCGACAAGCACAACCAACAGTCCGGTCGCAAACGGATCGAGTGTGCCGGTGTGGCCCACGCGCCGCTGTTGAAGCAGGTGTCGCACGCGCGCCACCACGTCATGCGAAGTCAAACCAACCTGCTTGTCAATTATTAAGGCGCCATCCATTTGGTTCATTCTAGTTTGCGGCTTCCGAATTGGCGATGCAGCGAAGAGCGGGGGTAAACCGCCCTTCCCAACCCCGAGCCTTTCGGACTTGTCCGAAAATGCGTAAGTTGAAAGCCCTGCAACCACCAATTTCCGGAAAGCTTGAACAGCTTTGGGTCGGGAAGGGTGGTTTACCCCCGCTCTTTGCTTTGTGTTTAAATGCATTTATGCGAAGGCGAACAGTTAAGAAATCAGGAGATGAGACTGTTATCGCTAAGACTCCTGAACAGATCCGCTCGCGCACCTTTCAGCGGGCCGCAAAACTGCTCGCCGCTAAGCCCCGATCGATCGCAGAGTTGCGCGAGCGCCTGTTGGAGCGCCATGGCGTCACCGACAAACTTGTTGATGAAGTCATTGCCAGACTGAAGGAATATGGCTACCTCGACGACGAACGTTATGCATTGAGTTATGCATCGTTGAAAGTAAAGCAGCGGCCAATCGGCCGGCGCCGTTTGCAGCAGGATTTGAAAATGAAACAAATCCCGGGCGCAGTCGCGGATGAAGCGCTTAATGTGGTCTATGCGGAAACCTCGGAAGCTGAGTTGATTGACCTCGCGATTGAAAAGCGCATTCGCCTGCGTGGTCAACCCAAGACGCGCCTGGAAGCCAAAAGCCTTTTCGATCATCTGCTGCGCCAGGGCTTTGCGTTTGAGTTGGTCAGCGACAAGGTGCGACATCTAGTGAGAACCGAGTTGGATGAATGATGTCGTGAGAATCTTCGGCAAAGCGGACTGAAGGAACTTCAATATCACAGTCTCACAAATACAGAACCGGGAGCGGTAAGCGACCGGGTCGTACTTGCGATGCTCTAACCCGAAAAGATATAGCCTTCTTTATTATAGGTTGACGCTGCCACCCGGTAGCTACCGCTCCCGGCTCCGTATTTGTTTATCGCCGATTTCAGGCTTTCGGCTTGGCTCTGCTTTGCAAAACTGAAACTGCGCCATGATTTCGAGTGTGTTTCGCTCGCTTCGAAACCGCATGCTAAACTCGACCTTCGTCAGTTGTCGTTGGCCAGTTGTCAGTTGTTTTTTCTGACTTCTGACTTCTGACTTCTGACTTCTGACTTCTGATTATGACTGGAAACGAAATTCGCGAAAAGTTTTTGCAGTACTTCGAACGCCACGGCCACACGCGCGTGCGCTCGTCGCCGTTGTTGCCAGCCAACGATCCGACGTTGCTCTTCACCAACGCGGGCATGAACCAATTCAAGGACGTTTTTCTCGGCCAGGAGAAGCGGGAGTATGTGCGCGCCTGCTCCTCTCAAAAATGTCTGCGCGCCGGCGGCAAGCACAATGATCTCGACGAAGTAGGTAAGACAGCGCGGCACCAGACGTTTTTCGAGATGCTCGGCAATTTCTCGTTTGGCGATTATTTCAAGCAAGACGCGATCAAGTTTGCCTGGGACCTGCTGGTGAACGAGTTCAAACTCGATACAGCCCGCATGTGGTTCTCAGTGTTTGAAGGGGATGAACAGGTCGGGCCAGATGAAGATGCTGAGAAATTCTGGGAACAAGTCGGCGCGCCGCGGGAACGCATCCTGCGTTTTGGCCGCAAAGATAATTTCTGGCAAATGGGCGAGACTGGTCCATGCGGTCCCTGCAGTGAGATTCATTACTACATGGGAAACGATCCGGGTGACGCTGAGAATTGCGCCGCAAACGTCAATGGTCCCGGCGACACCATCACCGAGCTTTGGAATCTCGTCTTCATGCAATTCGATCGCAGTGAAGCTGGGCCCGGGAAATACGTTTTGACGCCACTGCCTGCGCCTTCAGTCGATACCGGCATGGGGCTGGAACGGCTGGCCGTTGTGCTGCAAGCCGTGAAGTCAAACTACGAAACGGATTTGCTGAAGAACGTAGTCGATTTCGTTGCGACGCTTGCCGATCGACATTACGAAGCTGAAACCCAGACGGGGTTTGCGATGCGGGTCATCGCAGACCACGCACGCGCCACTGCCTTCTCGATTGCCGATGGAATTCTTCCCGGCAACGAAGGTCGAAATTACGTTTTGCGCAAGATCATGCGCCGCGCAATTTACCAGGGGGGTCATGCGCTGGGTCTCAATGATTTGTTCTTCTATAAGGTAACGAACTTCGTCGTTGATCAGATGCATGAGGCATTTCCGGAACTTGAGGTGCAGCGCGGATTCATTGAGAAAATGGCGCGGTTGGAAGAGGAGCGTTTTGGATCGACGCTGACCGTTGGTCTGCAAAAGCTGGACGAGTTGATCGAGAGAAGCCGACAGAAATCCGGTGAGGTTTGGGTCCCCACAACTGAGCTTGCAAAGTTATACGATACTTTTGGCACGCCAATCGATTTGATGTACGTCGTGCTGTCGCAAGGTCAATATCAGGTTCTCGCTCCTATTAAGGATGGGGAGATCGATGCCAAGTTCTTACTGAGCAAAATTCTGGATCTAAGCGAAGAAGAGTTTAGGAATGGCATGGAGCAGTCAATCGCTCGACTTCAGCAAGGAGGCGCCGAGCGGGAGAAAGTTCAGGACAAAAAGGATAAGCCGGTGTACACGGCGTTATCTCGCCGCCACGATACAAGGTCGGAATTCAAAGGTTACGAGACCACGCAGGTTGACGAGGCGAGGGTTGTCGCACTGATCGAAGGTGATGCCGAAGTTCAATCAGTGAACGAACGGCATGAGGTTGAAGTGATTCTCGCTCCCACCCCCTTTTATGCCGAAAGTGGCGGCCAAGTCGGTGATGTAGGTCGATTAGTCACCGCTCCGTCCGCAGATGGTACCGAGCTCATGGCCACGGTGAGCAATACCTACTCACCCGTACCGGGTTTGATTGTTCATAGGGTTAAAGTTGAACGGGGCGAACTAAAAGTCGGCGACGTTGTGGCTGCCGAAGTTGACGTCGAGAAGCGCGACGCAACGCGGCGCAATCACACCGCCACGCACTTGATGCATGCAGCGTTGCGCGAAGTTTTAGGCACACACGTCAAACAGGCGGGCTCTGTCGTCGCGCCAAACTATCTACGGTTTGATTTCACCCATTACCAGCCGTTGACGCAGAACGAGATCGAAGAGATCGAGCGTCTGGTCAACTATCACATTCTGCGAAACGAGCCCGTACAAACGAATGAGATGGCTACCGAAGAAGCCATGCGCTCCGGCGCCATGGCCCTGTTTGGCGAGAAGTATGGCGAGAAAGTGCGGGTGCTTTCGATAAAAGGCGCGGAAGCAATTTTCTCGCGCGAGCTTTGCGGTGGCACACACGTGCGCGCAACCGGTGACATTGGCTTATTCAAAGTTACCAGCGACGAGTCAATCGCTTCCGGCGTGCGTCGCATTCGCGCCATCACCGGCGTTAATGCTTACGAACGCTTTCGCGAGGACGAACTTCTGATCGACCAGGCGGCCAGTGGTTTGAAAACTTCGCGCGCCGAATTGCCTGCGGTGATTACCAGGCTACAGGACGAACTAAAGAAAGCGCGCCGCGAAGCAGATGAGCTGCGCATGAAGATCGCGACTGGCGCCGTTGGCGGTTCCTCTGCGAATGGCGACGATTCACGCGACGTGAATGGCGTGCGGGTGCTGGCGCGCGAGGCGAGCGGCTTGGATGCTGCAGCCATGCGACAACTCTCCGATACGTTGCTGGCGCGAATAAAATCCGGCGTGGTCGTGCTCGGCCGCAGCAGCGATGGCAAAGTGTCGCTGATCGTGCGAACTTCCGCAGACTTAACTAAGAAAGTCCCTGCCGGTCAGGTGATTAAAGAACTGGCGCCGATTGTGGGCGGCAAAGGCGGCGGCAGGGCTGACATGGCCGAAGGCGGCGGCGCACAACCGGAAAAATTGGGCGAAGCGCTTGAAGCAAGTTACGACGTCGTTCAAAGACTTCTTATGTCCGACAAACTGTAGGAACCGTCTGATCAGGTGTCCTCGACGCGTAGCGTCGAAGCTACTTGATAAAGCCTTCTCGAATGAGTTTTGTTTTACACAAACAAAGCGCGAGCGACGTTTCTTAAGAAACACGCTCGCGCCTTTGCTTGTCGGGGCGTCGGCCACTCACATGCGCCCCGTTCCCCCTCGCGTTTACATCACCTTCTGCTTGTCAGTTAGAGTCACTCCCATTTTCTCCAGAGTCACTCTGTTCAACGTTCCGGTCGCATTAAGATTCTCCGCTGCTTGATATTTTTTCAAGCCTGCGCGCGTGGCGGGATCGAGCTTGCCGGTCGGCTCACCCGCATAAAAGCCACGCGTGTTGAGAATTGCTTGTGCCTGCTTGACCTGATCTTTATTTGCGCGAAAGACCGGGCCACGCTTCTTGGCTGGTTTTGTGGTATTCGTTGTCGTTGAGCTGTTTGTGTTTTGCGCCGCGGCCGTGATTGCCGAAATGACAATCAGCGACAATATCATCGAGAGTATTTTTTTCATTTTTTCCTCTTTGTGAGGCGCGACAAGCGCGCGAATTCACTAACAAGATTTGGTAAGAGCCCGCGTATCATACAATCCGCCTCCACGATGTCCAGGGCGCGCCAAAAAACCGCGATTTCATTTTTTGCAAGACCTCTTGCACGCGAGGGATTTGCGTTGCGCATTCACCCTTCTCCAGACGCCCACGTCCCGTTCTCCTATTAAATTGATGAAATCCTAACCATTTCGGCGGGTTTTGGTATTGTTGGCAATGGTTTAACCCGTATGTTATGATGGCTGCGGTCTTATATGAGGCCGGCAAGTTCTAATTCTTGCTTCCAACCATCTCACCGAAATCTCCCTGATTCTGATATTGAAAAGTTTCTCGAATTCCTCTATGAAAAATTTTCCCTTAGCACTCGCCATTTTTATTCTTTCTACGTTGCCGGTCTTCGCCCAAGGCGGCTCATATCGCGTTGACAATTTTGATTTTGCGAAAGCGGTCAAGATTGAGACACCTCAACCTATTGCCAAGCCTGCGCAGAAACTGCGCGGAAAACGACTGGTCTCAACGCGAAACTATGAGTATGCGCCCGCCAACCTGCCTCTCATGCGAACGACAAGCATGAACGTGTCTCGATTGAGCGGGTTTACAACTGGCGATGCGAATATCGATAGCTTCATCGTTGACTCGGGCAATCGCAATTCAGTCGATCCGCTTTTGCTCTACGCAATCATGCATCAGGAGTCCACATTCAAACCGCGCGCCATGTCCCACAAGGGCGCGCGCGGCTTGATGCAACTAATGCCCGGCACGGCCTTGCGTTTTGGTGTCAGCAGCATTTGGGACCCGCGCCAGAACATCGAAGGCGGCGCCCGCTACATGCGTTTTTTGCTTGATAAGTTTGGCGGGGATGTGCCACTGGCGTTGGCAGGTTACAACGCCGGCGAAGGCGCGGTAATGAAGTACGGCAATCGCATTCCACCCTACAACGAAACGCAGGAATATGTACGACGCATTAGTCGCCGCTATTCTTTGATTCGCGATCCATTGGCCGCCCGTTCTGCGAACAGCTTTTCACGGCAACAGGTTGCTGTAGCGCGGCACAAGGATCCAACGCCACTTAATATGTACGAACGCAGCGTGTTTGCTGTGCGCCTCCCGGACGGAAGGCTGCAACTGATTACGCAATAAGCGGCGGGCAATTTATCAATAAAGAAAGCGAGACGGAGTTTCCGGCTCGCTTTTTTGTTTGGGGGTAACTAAAGGCGAGTCCCAGTTGGGTGCAGCAAAGGATTGTGGCCTTCGCCCCATCTCGCTCCTCTGGGCGAAACTTGTTGCACCTTCAACTAAAGTTCACCAATAGTTTTTAACTCACTGGCTGTGTCACCAACGCGGGCAGAGGGGTAACAACTCTCGCCGCTGGGACGCAGAGAACCGGGCACGGGGAATTCCTCACCACGCGCTCAATTTCAGATCCCAGCACTGGCGCGCCGCCGAAAAGTGAGGCATGCACGTTCGTGCCGATGACGATCAGATCCGCATCTGTCTCACTGGCGATTCGAACGATCTCTGCATACGGCCGGCCTTCCGCGATGTGAGCTAAAGCGCGCGCGCCATCGCCGCGCGAAAGCTGCGCCATGCGCTCCTGCACATAATTCCGCAGGCGCGAAATAGCATTCAAGCCGCCTTCGGGAAACATCACTGAGATTTGTTCCAGATAGTCGCCAATAACATAAACGGCGTGTAGCTCCGCATCCGCCTGGTGGGCCAGTTGGGTAGCAACTTGCGTGGCTGCTGCCGAAGACGGGCGAAAATTTGTTGCCAGCAGCACGCGATTAAGACGAACAGCGCTGTGATCGCCCTTGTGTTCAACGAAATCATGTTGCGGCGGACGAATGATCAGGACCGGACAGAGCGCTTCAGCAATAATTTCTTCGGCAGTTGAACCCCATAGCGCACGCGAAAGGCCCTTACGACCGTGCGTGACTACAGTTACCAGATCAATGTTGAAGTGGCGCACGGCTTTCGCGATTTCCGGCGCCGGCTCGCCTTCAACGATGACTGGTTCAACTTCGAGACCGTCGAACATTGGGTCAGCTAAAAGATTGCGGACGTCGGTGCGCACCTGCAACAACCAGCGGTTTTGTTCTTCTTCAAATACGCGTTCGGGCAAGGTCAGCAGGTTGGCCGGTACGCTGGCGCTTTGCACGCTGAACAGCACCACGCGGCCGCCGCCCTGACGCGCAAATGCGGCGGCATACTTCAGCGCGGCGCGGGCGTGCGGCGTAAAGTCCGTTGGGAAGAGAATATTTCGAAATGGATACATTACGAATTTCAGATCCGGGAATTCAAGTTTCGGGATTTTGATTTCTTTTCGGCAATCTATACACGATCCCGCTGTGACTTGCCAATAACACGCCAAAACTTTGCAGATGCCGGTACCTTTTTAATGCTGGATTTTTTTCAGTGTTCCATGCCAAACTCCGCAGGCATTTCCTTCAGCAAACAGGCAACAGCAAGCGCGAGACCCCATCTTGATGGATGCAGGAGGCGACACCTTGCTACGAGGACTCTTTCGCACAAAAAAACTTGAAGACATCCTGGCCTCGATAGGCGGACCGCAGTTTTCGATGAAGCGCACGTTGGGCGCTTTTAACGTGACGCTCATCGGCATAGGCGCAATAATCGGCGCCGGCATCTTTGCCACCGTTGGTTCAGCCGCCGCCGGCGATGCGCTCGTGGGCCGCCCGGGGGCTGGTCCATCGCTGATGTTATCTTTCGTCATCACTGCTGTTGTCTGCGGCTTTACAGCGCTTTGCTATGCAGAGCTGGCGTCAATGGTGCCCATTTCGGGCTCGGCCTATACCTATTCCTACGCAACTATGGGTGAGCTCATCGCCTGGATTATAGGCTGGGACTTGATCATCGAATACGCGATCGGAAACGTCGCGGTCGCAATCAGTTGGGCAGAATACTTTCACAAGTTTTTACTAAACTTAGGGATTGGCTTTCCCCATTGGCTGGCCGCGGATTATCGCTCGGCAATGATTCTGGCGAGTGAGGATCCGGCCAGGTACGCGGAGCTCTTCGGCAGTGCTCCGGTGGTAGCGGGCGTTCCTATCATCTTCAACTTTCTCGCTTTTTTCATCGTCGCGCTGATCACTGTAGTTCTGGTTTGGGGTATCAAAGAATCGGCCAACTTCAACGCCGGCATGGTTGCAGTAAAGATCCTGGTGCTGCTGTTCTTCGTCGGCACTGCACTTTACTTCGTCCCGCCTTCCCAGATGGCGGCAAACTGGCAGCCATTTCAGCCACAAGGTTGGGCCGGCACTTTTGCCGGCGCCGCGTTGGTTTTCTTCGCCTACATTGGATTCGACGCAGTTTCAACGGTAGCTGAGGAAACCAAGAACCCGGCACGCGATCTGCCCATTGGTATCATCGGCTCGTTAATCGTCTGCACGATTTTCTATATCGTCGTCGCAGCAGTTTTCACTGGCCTTGTTCCTTTCACGGTGCTCAAAGATGTATCGGCTTCCGGTCAGGCGGAGGCCCTAACGATGGCGCTTGACTATGTCGCGCCAACGGGCGTCACGCTGCCCCAAACGATCGTGGCCTTCGGATCCGTTGTGGCCCATACCGCCGTTCTGCTGGTCTTCCAGTTGGGCCAACCGCGAATTTTTATGTCGATGGCCCGCGACGGATTGCTGCCTCCGGTATTTGCAAGCATTCACCCGCGCTTCAAGACGCCCCACGTCACTACAATTCTTACGGGCGTCTTCGTCGGTGTAATCGCGATGTTTGCCAACATCGAATCCATGCTCAATCTCACAAACATCGGGACGTTGTTTGCCTTTCTATTGGTTTGTATTGGCATTCCGATTCTTCGTCTCAAAGATCCCAATCGCAAAAGAGCGTTTCGTGTTCCATTTGGCAATTGGCTAATTCCTATACTTGGCGCACTGTCGTGCATCTTCCTGATGTACTACCTTGCCGCCGATACGTGGTGGCGCTTCATCGGCTGGCTGGTACTCGGTATTTCTATCTACCTGGCCTATGGCTACACGCGCAGCGCCATCGGTATGAAACTGGGACGTCCCACCCGTACTCCGGTAACCCTCAAAATTGCAGCTCTCGGATTTTTGATACTCGCGGTTGGTCTTTTTACCGTGCCACACGACATAGGCCTTTCGGGCGTCTTCACCGCAGCTTTCGGCAGCGGCGAACATCACAATCGTTCACTTGTGGGTCTGCTGTTGATCGCTGTGGGTTTAGTGCTCGGCGTTTTGGGTTCCATCACAGGTGCGACCACTGACCAAACCGACTCCGCGGATTAAGCCGAAAACGGGAACGCAAATTAAAACGGACTAAGACAAAATCATGAAAGCTCATCGAAACATCGGCGCCCTGGCAATGCTGTTGTTCCTGAGCGCTTTAGCTGTTGCGCAAACGCCCAAGACTGAAGTCACCACCTTCCAGTTGGGCAATCAGTTGACCGTCATTCCAGCGCCGGACGGTTTTGAAGAGGCCGCTTCGCAGTTTCAATCTATCAAGGATCGTTTCAGCCGTACCGAGGCTGCGGAAAACGACATGCTGGCGGTCCACATTCCGCGCGCAGAAGGCGATCAATTAAGAGCGGGTGGCTCAGCGGGTTTCAGTTTTTATACGAAGGTTTCTGTCAGGAAGGCCGCCCGCGACCTGGAGTATTCAGCCGAACGCTTTACGGAGCTCGTCGCCGCTTTCCGAAAAACCGGTGCTCAAGTGCTCGACGTCAATGGCCCAACTGTGAAAAACGCGGTGCAACAACTGGACAAGGCACTGAGCGCTCTTAATAACCAAGAAACAAAAGTCACGCTGAGTCAACCGATCAATCTCGGAGAATTCGACACGCGACCCAACGTTTACGGCGTCATACTGATGACGACATTAAAAACCAAGAGTGGCGACAGTGTCGTCACCGTTCCCCTGGTTGCAGGTTTGTCCTATGTCAGAGTCAGGCAGCGGCTGCTATATATGTTTACACTTATCGCCGATACAACTCAGCGACCGATGTCGAAGTCTTGCGAGATTTTACCAAGCAATGGATTACTAAGATCCTGGCGGCAAACTGACCCAGCCCGCCCGGCTTCCCAGCAATCATGAATGCTCTTCCTATCATCATCGGATCGCTCTGCGTGATGGCGATCGCGTATCGCTACTACTCGGCTTTTATCGCTGCGAAGGTATTGACGCTCGACGATTCGCGGCCAGTTCCTTCGCAGACTATGTACGACGGGCACAACTACTACCCAACGAACAAGTGGGTTTTGTTTGGTCATCACTTCGCTGCTATTTCAGGTGCTGGCCCACTGATTGGTCCAGTGCTGGCCGCGCAGTTCGGTTTTCTGCCTGGACTATTGTGGCTGGTGATCGGTGTCTGCCTTGGCGGCGCGGTCCACGATTTCATGATTCTCGCCGGCAGCATTCGCCGCAAAGGAAAATCACTAGCGGAGATGGCGCGCACCGAAATTAGCCCACTCTCAGGGCTAGTCGCCGGCATCGCTATTCTTTTCATTGTCGTCATCGCGCTCGCTGGTCTTGGACTTGTAGTTGTAAACGCTCTCGCCGAATCGCCCTGGGGTACCTTCACCGTCGGGTTCACCATTCCGCTGGCGCTTTTCATGGGCCTTTACATGTATTGCTTCCGCAAAGGAAAAATTGTGGAGGCGAGCGTAATTGGCGTGGTTGGCTTGTTAGCGGCGGTTTATCTGGGTGGTCGAATTGCCGAATCATCATGGGCGCAGGCGTTCACCCTTTCGCGGAACACTGTCGTTATCCTAATGGCGGGCTACGGATTTATCGCCTCAGTGTTGCCGGTTTGGATGCTCCTCTGTCCGCGCGATTATCTTTCGTCTTACTTAAAACTCGGCACCGTCGCTTTCCTAATCATCGGCGTCATCCTGGTCCATCCGAACCTCAATATGCCGGCATTCACACCTTTCACCGCCGGCGGTGGACCAGTGATTGCGGGCAAACTTTACCCGTTCGTTTTCATAACCATCGCCTGTGGCGCAATTTCAGGTTTTCATGCGCTGATATCTTCGGGCACAACGCCAAAGATGATCGCCAAAGAATCCGACGCGCGCATGATTGGTTATGGATCGATGTTGATGGAAGGCGTGGTCGGCGTAGTGGCATTGATTGCCGCCACTTCGCTTTTCCCCGGCGACTATTTTGCCATTAACACGGCGCAGAAAACCGACGCGCAAAAAGCGGCTTACGTGCGTATGGTCGACGAACACAGCGCGCAGGGCTTTAATCTTCAGCCGACAGAAATTGACAAACTCGAACAGGAATCGGGCGAAAAGAATCTACGTGGACGAACCGGAGGTGCGGTAACACTCGCGCTTGGCATCGCAAAAATCTTTAATGGCATTCCCGGGCTGAGTGGACTGATGAAGTACTGGTATCACTTCGCGATCATGTTTGAAGCGTTGTTTATTCTAACGACGATCGACACGGGCACGCGCGTCGCTCGTTTTCTGGTGGGCGAATTTGGCGGACGCTTTTATCGCAAACTGGAAGAGCCGAATTGGCTGCCCGGCTCTATTATTACTTCGGCGCTTGTCGTTGCTGCCTGGGGCGCGTTTATCTGGTCGGGATCGATCTCGACGATCTGGCCCATGTTTGGCATTGCGAATCAATTGTTGGCGGCAGTGGCGCTTTGCGTTGCCACCACGATTCTCATCAACATGGGCAAGGCAAAATACAGTTGGGTAACAATAGTGCCGCTAAGCTTTGTTGCCACCACGACCCTCGTAGCCGGTTGGGCATCAATCACCGACATCTTCTGGCCGCTGGCCCAAAAACCAGAGACATCGATGCAGGGTTACATCAACACGGCATTGACCGCCATCATCATGGCTGCCGCTGTGATTATTCTGGCGGATTCCATTCGGCGCTGGT
>JBPCLZ010000158.1:0-19056 GCA_051002775.1 Pyrinomonadaceae bacterium
ACATGTCAACGGAACTTATTCAGAGTACTACGGACGCAGCGCGCCACGTCGTTACTCGTCTGTCTATCAACCAGTTATTTTTCAACTTGACTCGTGTGCCTGTTTCATAGATGTGTCTCTGTGGTGAGCGGTCGTTAATAAGATTGACCACAAAGACGCAGAGAACACAAAGGACCCACAGAGATTAGGCTAATCGTATCGCACTGAAACGAGTGTCAGTCCACAAGCCGGCGAAGTAGCAGCGACAAGCGAACGGTCGCCGCCTTCGATCGCTTCAGTCACCAGCCGATCATCCATCTCGCCGCGGCCCACGGCCAACAGTGTTCCGGCAATCGAGCGAACCATGTAACGAAGAAAACCATCGGCACTAACTTTTATCTCAACGATTCTGGTCCGCGCTCGTTCGTCCGAATACTCGGAAACCGCGATGTTTGTAATTGTGCGGCTTTTCGTTTCAGAGTCGGATTGAGCTGACGAGAATGCGCTCCAATCATGTTCACCCAGAAACAGCGCCGCGCTGCGTTTCATCTGCTGAAGATTAAGTGCCCGCGCTTCGTGATGAGCATAACGCAACCAAAAGGGTGAGATCACTGGTCCCTTTACGATTCGGTAAACATAGGTCTTTTCGAGCGCCGAATATCTCGCGTGAAATTCTTCGTCAATTATCGCTGCCTCAAAGACGCGAACGTCCTTTTCTGTATTTCCATTGATCGCGGCGCGGAGCTTGTCGGGCGTTATCTGCTTTTCGAGGTGCACATTGGCAACCTGGCCTTCAGCATGCACACCCGCGTCGGTGCGGCCCGAACCATGCACAATGACATCGCGACCATCAATCCGCGACAACGCGCGCGTTAACTCGCCCTGAATCGTTCGCTGTTCGCCCTGCATCTGCCAACCATGAAAGTCTGTGCCGTCGTATTGGATGGTGAGCTTGAAGTTCATTCCACTGGTCAGTAGTCAGTCGTATGGTCTTTGGTCTTTGGTCTTTGGTCTTTGGTCTTTGCGCTTTGGTCTTTGGGTTTTGGGTTTTGGGTTTTGAAATCTGGAATATGAAATTTTGAATTTGGAATACGACCTTCTGCCTTCTGCCTTCTGCCTACTGCCTTCTGCCTTCTGCCTTCTGTCTACTGCTTTCTGCTTCCCGGTTTGATGGCCTGCTCACCGCGGTTACAAGCTTCACAAGCAGCCGGCTCAACTGAAGGCACATTCAGAGTTGCCAACGCAATCCGCGGCACACCCACGTCAACTTTACCAGACGAGCGATCAATTATTGATGCAGCGCCGCGAACGTCTGCTCCCAGACTTTGCAAAACAGCAATCGTTTCACGCGTCGATCCGCCCGTTGTCACCACATCTTCCACCACCAAAATCTTTTCGCCCGGCGAAACGGAAAAGCCGCGGCGCAAGGTCATCTTGCCGTTTTCGCGCTCTGTCCAAATGAAACGAGCGCCGAGTGCGCGCGCAACTTCATGACCTATAACAATTCCGCCAATCGCTGGCGACGCCACAGTTTGAATCCCTGCGTCCCGAAAATGCGCGGCTATCTCACGGCCAAACTCTTCCGCCGTGCGCGGATGCTGCAGAACAAGCGCGCACTGCAGATAGACAGCGCTGTGCAATCCACTAGTAAGTAGAAAGTGCCCTTCCAACAGCGCACCTGTCTGCCGGAATCTCTCAATCACTTGTTCAGATTGCAAAGCCATCAAACTAAGTCACAATGCGTGCTACAATTCGCGGCAATGTCGTCGTATTCAAACCTGGTTTCAGACTCAACACTGCTTCAGGAAACAATCGATCTGCTGCGAGATTGCGGCGGCCGTGCCAACGCTTCGCAGATAGTCGATGCCGTGTTCAAGGTATCGCATATTGATGACGAATTGGCAGGCCTGCTCGTCGGCGACCTGATTAGGGATGACCGCCGCTTCAAGATTATCGAGGGCAGTACCGTCGAACTACAATTGGATGACTGCGAAACTCGACTGCTCGATGAGTTGGACTTCGTCGTTGTTGATGTTGAAGCGACCGGCGCCAAGATGCCCCCTAATCGCATCATCGAACTCGGTGCATATCGTATTCGCGGTAAACGGATAGTCGATAACTTCCTGACGCTGGTAAATCCGGAAATTCCGATTCCCCGGTTCGTTGCCTCATTAACGGGCATCAATAATGAAATGGTCAGGCAGGCGCCGCTCTTTGCCGACGTCGTGCCGCGCTGGCTCGACTTTGTCGGCGACGCCGTGTTGATTGCGCACAACGCGCCTTTCGATACGAACTTCATCAATCATGAAATCTCGCGCGTATATCCGGGGCAACGGATGGTCAATCCTCACTTATGCACCGTTACGCTTTCCAGGCGCGCCATTCCCGGCCTGATGAACTACCGTCTTGAAACCGTAGCTGAGAATTTCTCCATTAGCATTCAGCATCGTCATCGCGCGGGCAGCGATGCTCTGGCCACGGCGGAAATCTTCCTGCATCTGCTCGATCGACTGGCGGCCAGCGGCGTGAAAGATCTCGCTGGCGCTCACAAGTATGAATCGATGCCGCTAGAAAAGGCCGTGGCCACTGGCGAACTGACACTGCCTTTCCCGTCAACCTTCTAGACTCTCGACAACCGCCTCTTCCTTCTTCTTCAACTGATTTCGCATGAGGAAAAACGTGATCAGTACTAGTACTACCACCACTCCAATCCATGGATAATACTTCGCCAGAATCTGTTTCGCGTGCGACCCATAGCGGACGGCAAAGAACCCCTCGAGCAAGAATCTAAATGCGCGACCGGCGATGATGGCCAGCGTAAACCGCAGTACGCTAAAACGAAAAACGCCCGCAGTTATCACAAATAACTTGAAAGGAAACGGGGGCGGCAACAGTGATGCGACCAGCACCGCCAGCACGTCATAGCGCTCTATTAGCTCTTTTACCCTTTTCTGTTTCCGTTCCGAGAACTTATTGAGCGCTCCGCCCCCGGCGCGACGCGAGATGTAATAAAGAGTCACGCAACCGATCGCAGAGCCGGCAGTAGCAAGCAGCGCATAGAACGGCATCAGACTCGGATGCGCAGCCGACAGTAACAACATCAACGCGTCAGCGCTGCTGGGCAACGGAACGAAAGCCGAATCGAGCAGTGCCACCGCAAACAACCCGAAGGGTCCCAAGGTGAAATAGTCGGAAAGACGGACGAGCCCGCTACTTATGCTTTGAATCAGATGCTTCAAACAGAAAGTCCTCTTCTATCCTGGCTGGTTTCGCTCCGCGTAGTCATCGACCCGGTCGCCTGATGGCTTTTCCTATTCGGTGGTAGCTGTGTCATCGGCATTCGGATTAGTTGCGTCCGTGGGCTGGGCATCTCCTGCTGCAGTGGATCGACGACGTTTCAGTAACACATAAACTAAGACGACCAGAATTGCGACCATGCCACAGATAACGACTATTTCCAAACCTCTGTCTTGGATAAACGACAACACACGGCGGCCGTAATACACGGCCAGGATGCCTTCAACGTAATAGCGAAACGAGCGGGCTACCATCACCGTCACCAGAAACTTCCAGCGCGGATACTCGAGCGTGCCCGCCGTGGCCACAAAAATCTTGAAAGGCATAGGCGGCGGCAGCAGTGCGGGGATGGCTATTGCCAGAAAGCCATAGCGAGCGTAGGCGCGTTCGACTTTTTCGATGTTTTCCCGTTTGAATCGCCGGCGCAGCAAAGCCTGCCCGCCCCGGCGCATGATGGTGTAAAGCAGCAGGCAGCCGAGAACAGAACCTATTGCCGCGAACAGGGGGAAATAAAAGACAGCACTCGGTTGCCTAATGCACCGGCCAACAACCAGGTAATCATTGATCTCCGGAAGCGACAGCAACGACGAGTCGAGCGCGCCGATGAGAATCATGGCGGGCGCCGCGTAATAAATAGGCAGCGCGATGACATAGCGCTCAAGCCAGCGCCCGATGGGAATTAACCAATCAAACATGAATCAATAAAAAGTGCTGAGTACTGAGTGCTGAGTCAAAACAAGATCGCTTTACGTCGTCACCCGAAACACAATAGAACAAACTTCAAACAAGAAGTCATAATAACGAGCAAACGGTTGTAAGTGTAAGCGGAGAGCTTGACCTTAACCCTTCGCCCTCACTCAGTACCCATCACTCAGTACTCATCACTAGTTTTTTATTTGGCTGGAGTAAAGATGGCGGGCGTGTCGTAAGTGATACCGACGGTCATGCCGCTATTGTGTGTGAAGTTGGTGAGCCCCTTAATCGCGGCAAAGTCAAAGCGTAATCCAGAGGCGTGCACTTGCATCCCTAAACGAGCTTCGGATTGTGATTCCGTGCCCAATGGTCCATTACCGGGCCGGGTGTTGGCCCTTCCATTAACTTCGCCGGCAATACTGAATTGTTTGTTCAAACGAAAAATTCCGGCGGCACCGTACGTGATTACATCGTTTTGCGTAAACAACGCGGTTGGCGCTGTCAGGATCGCAATGCCCAGGTTGCCGAACGTATTCAACCGGCCGTCCCGACCAAACTTTTTACCGACAAGGATCGATCCGTAAGCATTGGTCTGATTTAAGCCGATGCCGCGAGTTTGATTTGAATTTGGCAGCCCGACGCCAAAGCGAAAACCGAGCGAGGGCCCATGTTTGGTTTCACTGCGCAGCTTAAATTTGGCCCATAGAATGAAATCGCCAGTGTCGTTGGTTGAATTGACCCCAGGCGCCAATGAAAGTGGAATTGCGGAAGCGCCGCGAGAATTGATGCTCAAAACATTTTGCGCCACGCCTTCAATCTGAAACTCAACGTTAGGCGCTACGCCAAAGTTGATACCAATGACACCTACGCGCGTGAGGTCACCCGTCAATCCCGAAACCGGAAATCTTGAACCCTGCAGAAAATCAATTCCGGCCTCGATGCGCATTGTCCCTGGCGGAATGATGTCGACGTCTTCAGTCAACAGCGGCCGCTGTTGAGCCGACACCGTCAGAGCACAAATGAATACGAAGAACATGACCAGCGTGCTGCGCAAATATTTGTAAACTGAAAGCATTGTTGTTTAGAGACTGGGCCCGGCGGCGATTGTAATGGCGGTACCTGGTCGCGTCAATGTTCCGCTTCGCAAGTAGTTAATTGAGAACTTTAAAAGAGTCGAAATACTTCGCCGCATTTGCCGGGGTGGTGTTACTATTCTCAGATTTCAAAATAACATACTGTAAAACATAAACACGCTTGTCGACATCGAAGAACCGAGCGTGCAGCAGATGCTCAGCTCCCTGTTCCGATTTCGCCACCACCTTGATCTCGCGTCCCGGACTGCTCCCGAGGCTGATCGTGCTTTCGCTCAGTAGAGTACCTTTGACAGCACTGACCAGTCCGTCACGGGCCTTGTCGAATGAGAAGGTTGTGCCAGGAATGTGGTCGAAATATCCCACCATAAAGACGGCGTTGTCCTTTACGACTGTTGCTTTATACTGAATTAATTTGACTCCATCTGCGGTCGCCGACTCCTGAGTCCCGATTTCAGGCTGGGACGGAAGCACAACACTGTAGCGACCCTCGGCCGAGTTGTAGTTAATCCACGCGGAGTCCTGAACAGCAAACGCGACCACTGCGCATACCAACAAAAGGAAAATGGGGGCTACTGCTTTCTTCATTTTGTTCACCTCGAAGAAACTGTTTGCTTCAGACAAGCAACATACTCACTGCGGATTCTAGAAACTCCTACGAACAACGGTCAACTAAATATTCACTGTGTTAATATCTCACGAAAATCCAGAAGTGAGGTCCCCCGAAATGTCGTCCCGATTCACCGCGCGTGCAACTGTCTTCTGTCTGTTGCTTTCCCTTACCATCGCCGCCACCATCCGCCATTCAGAGACTAAAGCGATCGCGCAGACGGCACCGACGCTCATTCCCGGTCTCATCGCTAAGGTAACCATCCGTCGTGACCAGCGCGGCATCCCCTATATTCAAGCCAAAAACGACCATGATCTATATCTGGCACAGGGCTATGTGACCGCGAGTGATCGGCTTTGGCAAATGGATTTGCTGCGTCGCTCGGAGCGCGGACAGCTGGCGGAAATTTTGAGCGCCGGGCCAAATAATGTGGTTCTCGATCAGGACAAACAACACCGAACGCTCGGGTTTCCTCAAGTTGCTGAGACAGAATTTGCTGAGGCGTCGCCGCAGGCGCGCGCGTTGCTGCAGGCTTACGCAGACGGCGTCAATGCTTACATAGCATCGTTGGACGCCAGGTCACTGCCGCCCGAATTCCAAATCCTCCAATACAAACCTGGTCCGTGGACGCCGGTCGACTCACTGCTTGTCATCAAGGTTTTTGCAGAAGCGTTGTCATCCACGTGGCGTCTCGACGTTATGCGTGAAGCGCTCGCTTCGTTACCACCAGAAAAACGGGCCATGCTGATGCCCGAGTTTTCACCCCTCGACGTGCTGGTGGTGGGCAAAGACACTCGCAAAACGGCCATCTCGTCAGACCAGCCGCGAATTACAACTCTTCCAATGTCCGAAGCGGGCCTGCTCGCGCTCGCCAAAGATCAGAAACTCGAATCCCAATCACTTGCGCGCCTTGGCGTTTATGCTGAAGGACTCGCCGCCAGTAACAACTGGGTCGTAAACGGCAAACACACGGTGACTGGAAAACCACTGCTTGCCAACGATCCTCATCTCGCACCCTCAGCGCCTTCGATCTGGTACATGGTCCACCTCAGCGCGCCGGGTGTGCGCGTGGCCGGCGTCACTGCGCCCGGACTACCCGGCGTCATCATCGGACACAACGAACACATCGCCTGGGGTTTTACCAACTTTGGTCCGGACGTGCAGGACCTATACGTCGAACAATTCGATCCCGTCAATCCGCGGCGCTACAAGACGCCGTCTGGTTGGAGCGAAGCGACAATCCGTCATGAAGAAATAAAAGTGCGCAAGGGCTTTACCGAATCAACCACCGACACGGTTGCGCTGGATGTAACCGTAACCAGACATGGACCAATCGTTTTTGAAAAGGACGGCAAGCGTTATGCATTGCGTTGGACCGCGCTTGATCCGAAGCTTAATAATCCCGACTCGAGTTATTCGTTAAATCGCGCGCGCAACTGGAAAGAATTTAATACGGCGCTGCATTCCTTTACCGCGCCAACCCAAAACATAGTTTATGCAGATGTCGCTGGTCACATAGGCTATCGCGCCGCCGGCGTTGTGCCGATTCGAAAGTCAGGCGATGGCAGTGTTCCCTATGACGGCGCGACGGACGCAGGCGAATGGACCAGTTACATACCGGGCGACAAACTGCCGAACGTCTACGATCCACCGTCAGGAATTATTGTTACAGCGAACCAGCGAATCGTGGGCACTGATTATCCTTACTTCTTCACTCATTCGTGGGCCCAGCCTTATCGCGCACGCAGAATTTTCGACCTGTTGAGCCAAACACCGAAGTTGAGTGTCGCCGACTTTCGCCGCATTCTGGGCGATGTTTATTCCATCGGAAACGTGCTATTTGCGCGGCAAATCACGAAAACCATGCGCGGACAACTAAAGCCGGAGGAAGCACGTTTTCTCTCGGCGATTGATGCATTTGAAAAGTGGGATGGGCGGATGGACGCTGATTCCCGTGTAGCGCCAATACTCGCGCAGATGCGTATAGCCTTTCGCTCGAGGGTGTTGACTGCCGCAATTGGCAGTGACCTGGTCAAGATCTATGCCTGGTCTAACTTTGATACGACCATCGATCGTTTGGTTACTGAACAGCCAAAAGAATGGCTGCCGAAGGAATTCACGAGCTATGCTGATTTGCTGCGCGCATGTTTTGACGACGCGCAAAAAGTGTTAACTAAAAATCTCGGCGCCGATGAATCGAAATGGACGTGGGGAGAGATGGCAAAGGTGCGTTTTTCGCATCCGCTCGCAAATGCTCCACTGGTCGGTCTGCAATTCACAATCCCTCCTATTCCGCAAAACGGTACCGCCGGTTTGGCAGCAACACCCAATGTCGGCGCTGCCGTCTCGATGCGCTTGCTTGCCGACCCAAGTGATTGGGACAAGACTCAGCACGGTATCACGCTTGGCGAATCAGGCCGGCCTGCTACCGCGCATTGGAGCGATCAACTTGCCGATTGGCGCGCGGTCACGCCCCGCGAGTTTCCCTTTACGGAAGCAGCAATCGCGCAAGCAACGAAGTCTACGATGATACTGGCCCCGAAAAAATAAGAGCGTGGCAGCAACGAAGGACGAAACGTGGCGTGTATTCTGCGCAATCGAATTACCTTTGGGGTTGCGCACGCGTCTGATCGATCGCGTCACTCATTTGCAATCGTTACCAGGAAATGCGCGCGCTAGCTGGAACAGAATAGACAACCTTCATCTGACGCTAAATTTTCTGGGAGACACTCCGGCCCACCGCGTAGAGGCGCTTTCGCTTGCGGCCAGCAGGGCAGCTCATAACGTAAATCCCTTTCAGGTCGAGGTGGCCGGATGCGGGTCGTTTCCTCCGCAAGGCACTCCACGCGTACTGTGGCTAGGAATTGAAGATCCGGAAAAAGGGTTAGGGAAACTTTATCGCGCGCTCGAAGCCGAATGTCATGCAGCCGGTTTCGCGCGCGACCAGCGGCCCTTTCATGCCCACATTACCATTGCGCGCCTGCGGCACCCTGATTCCAGTGCACGAAATCTCGCGCAGCTTCACCTGGAGTCCCCCTTCGCTTCGTGCACGTTTACCGTCAACGCAATCGTCGTGATGCGAAGCATTCTCGAGGCTAGCGGCTCACGCTACCTGACCGTTGCTCGTCGTCCGCTCGGGTCTACGGACGTCCCGCCGGCGGACAATGCTCCCGGGCCGCCAGTGGCTTGAAACCATTCTCAAACTCAATCAATTCTGATACCTTAGCCGCTCCCATTCGGTTCCGACGCCCGCCGCAATCATCACGGCTGATAGAACTCGAGAAAAGTCTGACTGTCCCAGAAGGGAGGAGTTCATGCGACACGCTCCCATAATCCGTTACCCCATCGACGTAATTTCTGTTCTGCTGGTAATAGGAACAGTATCGCTTCAATTACGGCTCTTACCTTGCGCTGGCCCTGGTACCTGGTTCTTCCAATCATCATGCTGCTGCGTGAAGTAAGCCTGGTCCTGCATCCCATGCCCACCTGACCATCTTTTCGGTCCGGCCTGCCAATGCTCTGCTCGGTTGGTTGTGCCACTTGTCAATCGGCGCACCACTCGAGACTTACAAAATCCATCACGTGATGAGTCATCATCGTTACAATAATCGGTTCAACTCTTCAGGACGGGATTGGTCCAGTCTGTTTGGATTTCAGGGCACACGCCCCGACCGGCCGGTCAACAAGGCGTACTACGTTGCCTCATTCCCTTTTATCGCGCATGGAGAGAGCTTGCTGTGGTTCCTGCGCGCGCCCACGGCCAGGTTATCTCGACGCTTCGTCACGTCAATGATGATCGTTGGTTCGATCAGCATATTTCTTGTCTGGCTTAACCCCACGGGTTTTCTCACCTTTTTCCTGATCCCGTGGGCCGTAGTGGTTTTTGGAATGGGATATAACAACTATGACCATCACGTCCGCTGCAGAATGACCAGCGAACACGACTCTTCCAACAACTTTTTGAATTTTTACTACACCACGTTGAGTTTCAACGAAGGCTACCATGTTGCGCATCATCTTTATCCGCGCGTGCATTGCAGTCTCTTGCCGCTTTACCACGCTGAAGATGAGACGAGTGGGAATGAATCGGAGCGCGGCAGGTTGGGAGTAGCTTACTCCGTCAATCGAAAAGGCAGGCACATTCTGAGCCTGCCTGATAGAATCCAGTATTTCCGATAAGCTTCAGCTTTGCGTACTCCGCGACACCTAAAGTTTATCGGACACGCGAAACGGAACTTAACGCAACTCGCGTGGCCTCGGTGGAACCGCCGGCGGCTTGTCTTCTCCGGAATCCATACCTGTCTGTGACAGCACTTCCTTAATTGCTCCCAGGCTTGAGAGCATCGCCGAAGTTTCCACCGGCATAAAGATCACTTTAGAATTATTTGTTCGCGTCATGTCACGCAAGCTTTCGATGTAGCGCGTGGTAATCAGATATTGCGCGGGGTTGCCGTGCTCCTGCATGGCTTGAGCAACGAGCGCGATTGCCTCCGCTTCACCCTGGGCATTTCTTTGTCGCGCCTGGGCCGCGCCCTCGGCAGCGAGAATGGCCGATTGCTTTTCACCTTCTGCGCGCGTCACTGCTGCTTGTTTTTCACCTTCCGCGCGCGTAATAGCAGCTTGCCGATCGCCTTCCGCTTGCAGTACCAGCGCGCGGCGATTGCGCTCCGCAGTCATCTGCTTTTCCATCGTGATGCGCACGTCCTCAGGCGGATTGATGTTCTTCACGTCAACACGCGTGACTTTCACACCCCATTTGTCGGTCGCTTCATCGAGGATGAGTCGCAGCTTGGAATTAATCTGATCACGCATCGATAAGGTGTGATCAAGGTCCATGTCGCCCATTACCGCGCGCATGCCGGTGATGGTTAGCTGCACGATGCCGCCCACCAGGTCGTTCATCTCATAAACAGCTTTCACGGGATCGGTTATTTGCCAGTACACAACCGAGTCAACGTGAATCGTTACGTTGTCGCGAGTGATGACCGGCTGCGGCGGCAGGTCGATGTATTGTTCGCGCAGATCGATGGACGTTATACCGGGTCGCGCATTGGTCCAAAACACAGCGCGCGGGCGGTCCATGAACGGTATCAGAATATTCAGACCACTGCTGGCAACTTTATCAAACCGGCCGAGACGCTCGACCAGCATGACAGTCGCTTGCGGCACGATGCGGATGGTCTTTATCGCAATCACCAGCAACACGATGGCGATGAAACCGAAAAACAGGAAGGCGACGACGGTGGAAAGGGGATCCATAAGCGAACTCCTGAATTCAAATTGTTCGTTTGGCCAAAAGCTGTTGACTAAACTATATCGGATCGGTCGCGCGTCCGACAAACATCGTACAAATGTCCGATAAATTTTAAAGTTCGTCGGACAATCGCGGCTGCCAACCTCCCAGCGCCTGTTCAATGATCGCAGCGGCCGCGAGCACTGTTAGTTCTGCACAAGGCCGGCCGACAATTTGCACTCCGATAGGCAAACCTTCGGGTGACCGGCCGGCGGGAATTGCGACCGACGGCAAATTGAAAACGTTGAATGTTTGCGAATAACTGAAGGCGCGAAAGGTGCTGAATGTCTGCTCGCCAACTGTCAACTGGTGCGTGCCATGCGGAAATGCCGGTGTTGCTCCGACTGGCGTAATCAGCAACGGCGCGTCTCTCATCCACTCGACCAGCTCATCGCGTAATTTGTCGCGTTCCATCCATGACCCGATGTATTCATCAAGCGTTGCGGGTTCTTCAGTAACCGCCCTGGATAATCTCCAGCGCACAAAGTCTCCGCCCTTTTCTTCGTTATCCTGGTAAATGTTACCCAGTTGGACCACCGAAGCGCGCGAAAACAATTTGAGCCACAGATCGTGCCCGCGTTCAATTCCAGGCGGTCGCCTTTCAGCAATCGACAAACCGGCTTCCGACAGTGCGCGCGCGGCCGTCTCAACCGCCAAACGAGTTTCCTTAGTAACTGGCGTTACAGTGTCTTCGCAGTACCACGCCACGCGCTGGCCCGTCACGTCAGTATCAGTCTTCTGCATTGAATTTCCAGACAACACGTTGAACAGCAAATGAAGATCTTCAACTCGTCTCGCCATTGGACCAATCGCTGAGCCCAACGAATACGGACCCGCACTCGGCGGAAACTGTCCGCCGTCAGGCACCTGACCCACAGTTGGTTTCAAACCGACGATGCCGCACAAGTGCGCGGGAATTCGAATCGACCCTGCTAGATCAGTTCCCAGTCCACACGGCGACATGCAACTCGCAATCGCCGCAGCCTCGCCGCCACTCGATCCGCCCGGCGTAAGTGAAGCGTCTTGCGGATGATTAGTCCGACCGAACACTCTATTTTCGGCTGTGTATTCCATCGCTAACTCAGCCGCGTTTGTCTTACCGAGAACAACGGCGCCTGCTCTTTTAAGTCTTCGTACCGCGGGCGCATCGGTGGATGGAACGAAATCCGCTCGCACCAATGACCCACTGGTCGTTCTCAGTCCCGCTGTTTCGATAGTGTCTTTAATGGTTACCGGTAAACCGTGCAACAGCCCAAGCTGTTCGCCACGCATGATGGCGGCTTCCGCTTCCTTTGCGCGCTCAATTACATCGTGAGCTACAGTCACGATCGCATTAAGTTTCGGATTGAGTTCATCAATCGCAGCAAGATGCGCTTTGGCTACTTCGACGGGCGAAACAGAATGGGATGAGATTAATCGGACGAGTGCACTGGCGGACTTTGAAGTAAGTTCAGACATATTACGGAGTTTGGCTTTTCTCAAAGTTGTTCATATAATTTCCCTGCTCTGAAAAAACTTGTTCACAACTTGCCTGAGTCAGGATCATCGATTTTGACTTCTGATCCACAATCCAAAGGAGCGCATTCTTGGCGATAAAGTTGAGCAGGACTTTCGTTTTGCGCAAGCTCCATCAGTTGTCGGGAATCATGCCGCTCGGCATCTTTTTGTTGGAGCACTTTTATACAAACTCAAAAGCTTTAACCGGTCCGGCCGACTTTAATAACGCCGTCAAAGACTTGCAATCGATTCCCTACATTCTGTTTGTGGAAATCGGTGGAATCTTTATACCGCTCATCTACCACGCCGTCTATGGTCTGGTGATTACGATGGAAGCGCGGCCTAACAATCTTGCCTATCCCTATCCGCGCAACTGGTTTTATCTGGTCCAGCGCATCACCGGGATGATTCTGTTCTTCTTCATTACGTTCCACGTGCTCAATTTCAGATTTGGCCTGATACCGGGGTTGAATACTGTTTCCGTCGCTCACAGGCCAGACATGGCTTTCGATATTGTCTCGCGCGAGTTTCGCATGGTTCCGATCTTTATTATTTACATGATCGGCATCACCGCAACTGTCTGGCATCTTGCGAATGGCATCTGGCTGTTCATGGTCGACTGGGGCATCACGATTGGTGAGCGTGCACAACGATTGACCGGCTACGCATGCATCGCGTTTGGCGTTGTGCTTTTACTGGTTGGCATTAATGCTGCCGTCGCATTCATTCGCCCGGGCGGTCTGCTGGGGGGAATTCTTTAACTCATGGCCAACAACGGCATCAAGATCGCAATCGTTGGTGGCGGCCTGGCCGGGCTGGCTGCCGCAATGCGAATTGCCGAAGCCGGACATTCGGTAGATCTGTTTTCTGTCGTTCCAGTCAAGCGTTCCCATTCGGTCTGCGCGCAGGGCGGCATCAACGGCGCGGTGAACACAAAAGGCGAAGGCGATTCGACTTGGGAGCATTTCGACGACACGGTGTATGGCGGTGATTTTTTAGCGAACCAGCCGCCGGCCAAAGCCATGTGCGAGATGGCGCCGTCGATCATCTATTTGTTCGATCGCATGGGTGTGCCCTTCTCCCGCACTTCCGAAGGGCTGCTCGATTTTCGTCGCTTTGGTGGCACTAAACATCACCGCACGGCATTCGCCGGAGCCTCAACCGGTCAGCAACTGCTTTATGCACTCGATGAGCAGGTGCGGCGTTATGAAGTTAACGGCAAAGTGCGGAAATTTGAACACTGGGAAATGTTGTCCCTTGTGCTCGATGACGCTCAGGTGTGTCGTGGCTTGATTGCGATGAACCTGCAAACACTCGAGCTGAAAGCGTTTCCAGCAGACGCTGTGATTGTTGCGACTGGTGGCCCGGGACTGATCTTCGGCAAGTCAACCAACTCGATGGTCTGCACCGGCAGTGCGGTGGCCGCGTGTTACCAGCAGGGCGCGAAATACGCCAACGGTGAATTCATCCAAGTGCACCCGACCTCGATTCCGGGCGAAGACAAGTTACGTCTAATGTCGGAATCGGCGCGCGGTGAAGGCGGCCGCGTTTGGGTGCCGCGCCAGCCGGGCGACACGCGCGCTCCTTCTTCAATACCAGAAAAGGAGCGGTGGTATTTTCTCGAAGAAAAATATCCGGCGTATGGAAACCTGGTGCCGCGTGATATCGCCACTCGTGAAATCTTTCAGGTGTGCATCGAAGGCAAAGGCGTCGCCTGCGAGAATCAGGTCTACCTGGACGTGACGCATATTCCCGCCGAGACACTCGATCGTAAGCTGGGTGCAATACTCGAAATCTATGAAATGTTTGTCGGCGACGATCCGCGCCACGTGCCGATGCGTATATTTCCGGGCGTGCATTACTCGATGGGTGGTTTGTGGGTCGACTATGACCAGCGCACCAACATTCCCGGGCTGCTGGCCGCCGGTGAATGCGACTATTCAATTCACGGCGCTAATCGCCTCGGCGCTAACTCGTTAGTGAGTTGCGTTTACGGTGGCTTTATCGCGGCGCCGGCGGCCATCCAGTATGCGACCGGCGTCGAACGCAACGGCTCGAACGGCGCAGGCGTCTATGACCAGGAATTGAAGAAGCAGCAGGAAATAAACGATTCGTTGATTAAGCAAAGCGGGATTGAAAACCAGTACGTCCTCCATCAGGAGATGGGCAAGTGGATGACCGAGAATGTCACCGTTGTGCGCTACAACGACAAGCTGAAGGAAACTGACAACAAGCTGCTCGAGCTGATGGATCGTTACAAACGCATCTCGATCAACGATTCGAATCTTTGGGCCACGATGGCTTTGCCGCATGCACGACATCTCGACAACATGCTCGAGCTGGCACGCGTGATCACGCTTGGGGCGTTGAATCGCAACGAGTCGCGCGGCGCGCACTACAAACCCGATTTCCCTGACCGGGACGACGAAAACTTTTTGAAGACCACGATTGCTGAGTATTCAGGTGAGGGACCGGTACTGTCGTACGACGCGGTCGACGTCTCGCTGATTCAACCGCGCAAGCGTGACTACAGCAAGGCGAAGCAGGAAAAGAAGCCTGATCCGGCGGCGCCGCGCCCTGAAGCGCCGATGGAAAAGAGTTAAGGAATCTCTGGGCAAAGAGAGACAGAGTCAAATGTCATAATCTCAGGGTTGGGAAGGGCGGCTTGCCCCCGCCCGGCTTGAGTGGCATTCAACCGGCGGGGGTAAACCACCCTTCCCAACCTTGAGAGTTTGAATCTTGAATTTCTCTCACAAGCTTTGAAGTTTTTTGTGGCCGATTAGGACCGAGTTCATTATGTCCGCACACGGAGATACATCAATGCCCAAACGCGTCCCATCAAAGACTGTCGAGATTCACATCCGCCGGCGCGCGAATCCCGATTCACCTCAGTACTGGGAAGTTTTTGAACTGCCGTATCGACCGAACCTCAACGTCATCTCGTGCCTAATGGAGATTCAGAAGAACCCGGTGACCAAAGAAGGTACGCCAACCACGCCGCCCGTCTGGCAGATGAATTGTCTTGAGCAGGTTTGCGGCATTTGCACGATGGTCATCAATGGCCGCGCGCGGCAATCGTGCTCAGCGCTGATCGACAACCTCGAACAACCAATCAAGCTCGAGCCAATGTCCAAGTTCCCGAACATTCGTGACCTGGTCGTCGATCGCTCGCAGATGTTCGATCACCTGAAACGTGTTCACGCCTGGGTTGAGTTAGACGGTACTCACGATCTCGGACCAGGACCGCGCATGGACCAGGAGAGAGTGCAGGAGCGTTATGCATATTCACGCTGCATGACTTGCGGCTGCTGTCTCGAAGCCTGCCCGCAATACGACAGCGACAATTACATTGGTCCGCAGGCAATTGCGCAGGTGCGTCTATTCAACATGCATCCGAGCGGCAAGATGACGCGCGATGAGCGTTTGGAGGGAATCATGGGTGAAGACGGCATCACCAACTGTGGGAATGCACAGAACTGCGTCCAGGCCTGCCCGATGGGGATTCCGCTAACGCGCGCAATTTACGAAGAGAACCGCGAAACGGTCGTTCACGGTTTATTTGGTTGGTTAAAAGGCTAGTAGTTCAAAGTCCAAGCTTTAGCTTGTCTTTCATCGCGCAAGAGCAACCTCTAGAGGTTGGACTCTGAACTTCAAACCTCATTCAAAAGTCGTCGCTAAGCCCCTACTACATTCACCAGTTCCTGCACTGCCGCTGCGCTCTTTTGCAAGGCGATGCGTTCTTCAGCAGTCAGGTTAATCTCGATAATCTGTTCGAGGCCGCGCGCGCCAAGCTTGCAAGGCACGCCAACGTAGAGTCCGTTGATGCCATACTCCCCTTCCAAATACGCGGCGCACGGCAGAATCTTTTTCTTGTCTTTCAAGATCGCTTCTGTCATCTCCACTGCGGCCGCTGATGGGGCGTAGTAAGCCGAACCTGTTTTTAACAAACTAACAATCTCCGCACCGCCATTCGCCGTCCTTTTCACAATAGCATCGATCTGTTCCTTTGAAAGCAACTCGGGAATGGGAATGCCGGCGCAGGTAGAGAATCGCGGCAGGGGCACCATCGTGTCGCCATGACCACCGAGCACGAATGCGGTCACATTTTCAACTGAGACATCGAGCGCCTCAGCTAAGAAGCAACGCATGCGGGCTGAATCAAGCACGCCGGCCATGCCGATAACACGATGCTTGGGAAAGCCAGAACGCTTCAACGCAACTTGGCACATCGCATCCAACGGATTGGAAACAATGATCAAAATTGATTCAGGGGAACGGCTAACGACTTCATCAACGACTTTGGAAACAATGTCCGCGTTCGTCTTCAACAAATCGTCGCGGCTCATTCCCGGTTTGCGCGGCAGTCCAGCGGTGATGATCACTACATCGGAATCTTCGGTGCCGTCATAACTATTCAAACCTGTCAGCCGCACATCGAATCCTTCAATGGGCGCAGCTTCTGCGAGGTCAAGTGCTTTGCCCTGGGGCACCCCTTCCACGATATCGACGAGCACCACATCACCTAATTCTTTCGCAGCCAGCCAGTGTGCGGCAGTTGCACCGACATTGCCGGCGCCGACAACGGTTATTTTATTTCGCGCAGCCATGTTTGATCCTTTCGATCGACGCAGGCCAGAGTCGCGTTTCGAGCGAAATGTCCTGCGCAATTTGTATTTAAGAATGCTAGGATTTGAAAGAGCGCGAGTGTATCCGGCGCTATCAGCACTGTCAAGAAAGTGCTCGGCGAATGTGAAAGTGGATGACTTATAACTTCGTGGCACAAAATGGCCGGCAACGAAGTGGAACTGCCCCTTGTTGCCGTGGTAGTATCGCAACACGCCAAATAGGTAATTCCCGATTATTATCAGGCAACGAGGTTTGCGCATGCGTAATAAAACAAACTTGGATCATCGCCCCCTCGACAGCCGTTCCGACCTCTTCGCCGACTAGCCGTTTCCTTTGTAAATCGTGTATCGCTCTGACGACTTGAATTCGTCAGAACGCCGCATCGTCTTTAAGTGTTCGTCTTTACGAAGGAGAAACCACATGTCCACTATCGCGATCGCCCCGCCAAAGAGACCCGAAATCAGAACCGAGCTGCCTGGTCCAAAAGGCAAAGAAATCATTGCCGCTGACGCACAATTTGTTACACCTTCGTATCCCCGGCCTTCATTCAAATTGGTTGCCGAGCGCGCACAAGGCGTTTGGGTGGAAGACGTGGACGGAAACATTTTCCTCGATTGCAACGCCGGCGTAGCTGTTTGCTCCACCGGACATTGCCATCCGGAAGTTGTACGCGCTATTCAGGAACAGGCGGAACAGCTCATCCACATGTGCGGCACGGATTATTACTATCGTCACATGCCTGCGCTGGCAAAGAAACTGGATGAGATAGTTCCGGTGCAATCACCGACGCGCACGCATTTCGCAAACAGCGGCACCGAAGCGGTCGAGACAGCTTTGAAGCTTGCAATGCACGCGACTGGACGCGAGAAATTCATCGCGTTCTTTAATAGTTTTCACGGCCGCACAATGGGTTCGCTTTCTCTGACGTCATCAAGATCGGTGCAGCGACTGGGCTTTAAGCGTCAGGCGCTGGATGTGGTCCACGTTCCTTATCCAAACGAATTTCGAAATCCATTCAATCCGGCGGACTGTGGCGACGGCGGCGCGGGCGCGGGCGCTCTTAATTGGATAACCGAGCGGCTTTTCAAAACTACCACGCCCGCGGAAGAAGTTGCGGCCATTGTCGTAGAAGCAGTTCAGGGTGAAGGCGGCTATGTGCCGGCGCCGAAAGAATTCTTAAAAGGGCTCCGTCGCATTTGTGATGAACACGGCATTCTGTTGATCGTGGACGAAGTGCAATCAGGTATGGGGCGCACCGGGAAAATGTTTGCGTGCGAACATTACGACGTGAAACCCGACATCATCTGCATTGCCAAGGGTATCGGTTCGGGTCTGCCGATTGGTGTTTGTGTAGCACGGGCGGATTTGATGAATTGGAAACCGGGCGCTCACGCGTCGACCTTTGGTGGCAATCCTGTCTGCATTGCCGCAGCTTTGAAAACGATTGAGTTGTTGCAGGACGGGTTGGTGCAAAACAGCGCTGAGGTTGGCGCTTACTTAAGAGTTGGGCTCGAGCGTTTGCAAGAGAAATATGATTGCATCGGCGAGGTTCGCGGTATGGGGCTGATGCTCGGAGTTGAATTCGTAACGGACCGAACTTCCAACAAGCCTGACCCTGAACTACGTGATCGCGTCGAAGCGGCTTGCTTTGAACGAGGAGTAATAGTGCTGGGGGCCGGCGCTAATACCATTCGCTGGTCGCCGCCGTTAATAATTACGAAAGAGAATATCGACGTAGCCCTCGAAATCTTCGACGAAGCAATCGCAGCGTCGTTGGGTTAATCATTCAAGTCTGGTCGTCTCGAAGGTGAGGAAGGGTCGCTTGCGCCCGCGGGTTGGGTGACTGAACTGCACCCTTGACCTGCACAGAAAGTTAAGCATACATCCCTGTTGGGGAGGAGGCTTAACATGTCTGAGAAGTCAGCAACGAAACGCCGCATATTCACCCGTGAGTTCAAGCTCAAAGTCAT
>JBPCLZ010000159.1:0-34791 GCA_051002775.1 Pyrinomonadaceae bacterium
TGGTTGTTGCGCCGGCGGTTCGGGGGAGATGAACAGAAAAGACATAAAACAAAAGGAAAAGTCAAACTAGGGGGCGGGCTGTGGGTGGGCGTTTCGGGACTTGCCCGAAACGCCCCGCACCGTCGACGAGGAAAGTTATGAATACAAGTTTTTTCGCATACAAGCATTTGCTCTTGACTGCGGCAATAATTATTTCTTTCGCGACAAATCAGGTTGCGTTTGGTCAACATGAAGGACACGACATGTCCAAAATGCCGGGCATGAGCAAAGCCAAACCCAAACCGAAGGCTAAAGCGAAGTCGAAAAGAAAGGTGCCGGCGCGAAAGGGGAAACGCGTAACGCGAGCAAAGCAACCTACAAAGACGCACACGCACATGCCGGGGATGAATATGCCGGCGAGTTCACCATCACCGAATCCGCAAACGTCGCCGCAGCAGACGCACACGCACATGCCGGGGATGAATATGCCGGCAAGTTCACCATCGCCGCAGCAGACGCACACGCCCACGCCGGGGATCAACATGCCGGCGAGTTCATCCTCGCCCAATCCGCAGGCTTCGCCACACCAGATGGAGTCGCACACGCCAGTGCCGACAGCAAGTCCGTCGGGCGGCGAGAGTCATCCTCAAGGTCACCAACCCGGAGCGCCGGGACACACGGGCCATGCGGACACGAACACCACAAACACGGCCCCGGCACACGATTCAATGAAAGATATGCCGGGCATGGCCCCCATGAGTATGGGACCGCTGATGGTGATGGATGGCGACACGATGAGCGTTAGAGTCGGCTCCAGTAAAACTAACGTCATGCCGATGGGCCAGATGGGCTCGGGTACGTCATGGGCGCCTGTCTCAACGCAAACGCCGATGATTCATAAACAATCCGGTAATTGGTTGCTAATGTTTCATTACAACGCTGTCGTCGGCGTCAATTCACAGGGCGGCCCTCGCGGCGTAACCAAAGCCGAGTCAGGGAACTGGTTTATGCCTATGGCCTATCACAAATTGGGAAAGGGCACTCTGCAATTGCGCGGCATGTTCAGCTTGGAGCCATTCACGTTTCCACCGGGAGGCTCGCCGCTATTATTCCAAACAGGTGAAACCTACAAGGGCCGTCCCATTATCGATGCGCAACACCCGCACGATCTCTTCATGGAACTGTCAGCGCAATACACACATCCGTTGGGCGAGCGCGGGACCTGGTTCGCGTATTTTGGCTATCCAGGCGAGCCGGCCCTGGGACCGACAGCCTTCATGCACCGCGCTTCCGCATCGGAAAACTCCTCGGCAGTTCTATCGCACCACCTTCAAGATTCGTCGCATATCACGTTCGGAGTGTTAACTACCGGATTCACGTATCGCTGGTTCAAGCTTGAGGGTTCTGTTTTCAATGGTCGCGAGCCGGACGAGAATCGATACAACTTCGAGGCTCACAAGTGGAATTCGCGCTCGGCGCGTTTGTCTTTTGCGCCAAACAATAATTGGACAATACAGGTAAGTCACGGTCTTTTACGTGATCCGGAAGCGCTTGAGCCGGGAGACGTGCGAAGGACCACGGCTTCGATTAGTTATAACAGGCCGTTCGCGCGCGGTAGTTGGGCCAGTAGCTTGATTTGGGGTCGCAATCACGAAAACCACCGCGGCGAGATCTTCAATCTTAATGGTTACGTCGCAGAGTCGACGGTAAACTTTCGCGACAAGAACTATCTCTATACAAGGCTGGAGCTTGTCGACAAGAATGCCTTATTGCGAGACGAGGACCGTGCGCTGCTCGGCATCACGGATCATCACCCGTCATTTCGCATCGGCGCCTACACCTTTGGCGGCGCACGCGATATTTGGACCACGACAAAGGTCTCGATGGCTATTGGCAGTGACCTAACGTTCTATTCCAAAGCTGAGCGTCTCGATCCGATTTACGGTAGTAATCCGGTTTCGTGGAAAGCCTATTTACGCTTCAGGCCCGGCAAGATGGATATGGCAAGCATGCACGGGACGCACTAAAATAGACTAAGGAGAGCAGAGTGATGAAAAAGGGAGCGGCAGGACTAATTTTCGTCGCGGCGGCTATCCTGGTTGCGACGCTGGTGCTCAGGCAATCACCAGGTACTGGAAATCCTGCGGTCGAACCACTAACGCCTTCGCAGCCTGTAGCCCGGCAACAGCCACCGCGACCCAAGACGGACGTGCCGGCGCACCACGAGACTGCACCGAGCGCGAATAGCCTGGGTCCAACGCTTAACCCGACGAAATTCATTGGCAAAACGAAGCAAGCCTACAAAGTGGCCAGGAAAATCCCGTCCACGCTGGCGCAGCTGCCTTGTTACTGCCATTGTGATCAGAACGTGGGGCATAAAAGCCTGCACAGTTGTTTTGAAGATGAGCACGCTGCCAGTTGCGCTGTGTGCGTAGACGAAGCGTTGCGCGCATATCAAATGGAAAAGAGCGGCAAAACGGCAGAGCAAATTCGCGAACAGATTATTGCCCAGTATTCCGTGGCAACTCATTGATTTCCGGCAACTGCCACCCACACAGAAGGAGACGATCCAAATGAAGATCGGGCGCAGAGTTGGATACGGGTCGCTGTTATTCTTCGCGATCTTTATCCTGGGTTGTGGTCGAGGCAATTCTCCGTCCTCTCAGAATGGTCCAAACTCAACTTCTTCATCGGAAGCGTCACTAATAATTCGCGCGAGCGAGTCACCCACCGACGGCGACAGCCGCGAGCCTGAACTCACTGCGACTCAAGACGGGCGGATCATCTTGAGCTGGGTGGAAAAGATTGGGGACAAACGTTATGCATTACGCACCTCGACGCGAGACGGAAACGGGTGGTCCGAATCGCGCACCGTTGCCGAAGGGGAGAACTGGTTCGTCAACTGGGCCGACTTTCCGTCAGTCATCGCGTTGCAAGACGGCTCCCTCGCCGCCCACTGGCTGGTGAAGAGCGGAACTGGAACGTACGCTTACAACGTCAACATTGCCAGATCGGACGACGGGGGCAAGACCTGGAGCAAGCCGGTCGTTCCGCATCGTGATAACACCGAAACTGAGCACGGGTTTGTTTCGCTGATACCGTTGCCGGACGGGCGCCTGGGCGCTGTTTGGCTCGACGGTCGAAATATGAAGGACATGCAGCATGAAGAGGATGAGAATGCGCCCGCGGCCGAGAGCATGACGTTGCGCTACGCCGCAATCGACAGAGACGGCAAACTCGCAGATGAAGCGCAGCTCGATGAACGTGTTTGCGAGTGTTGCCAGACATCCGGGGCTTTGACAAGCGAAGGGGCCATCGCAGTCTACCGTGACCGGTCGCAGTCAGAGGTCCGAGATATCTTTTTCGTGAAGCACACAAACGGCAGTTGGGGCGCTCCTCAAGCGGTGCATGCGGACAACTGGGAAATCAATGGCTGTCCGGTGAATGGACCAGCCGTCGCCGCCGGCGGACGACGCGTGGCCGTAGCGTGGTTCACCGGAGCAAACGATACTCAGCGCGTTAAGCTGGCCTTTTCCGATAATGCAGCTTCCACTTTTGGTACTCCAATACAGATTGACGACGGCGAAGCGAGCGGGCGTGTTGATGTCTTGCTGCTTCCGGACGGGTCAGCGCTCGTGTGTTGGTTGTCGGGTAACGCCGAGGGTGGCGCCATCAAAGTGCGGCGCGCTCGATCGGACGGCACCCTTGGTCCGCCGACGGTCGTCGCTCAAACTGATATCTCGCGTTCAAGTGGCTTTCCGCGGATGGCGCGCCTCGGCGATGAAGTGCATTTCGCCTGGACAGAATTCGGGAAACCTTCAAAAGTGCGCACGGCAACAGCGAACATCAGCGCTTACAAATGAAACTTTTTACTCATTACGTACCTGGAAGCAAACCGGATATGAGAGAAGACGAATCGCCTTTTGCCTGTGATATGACCGCAATACCGGCTGATCAAAGAGAGCCCCATCTCGTTACCGTAGACGAACTGTTTCGCGTGGTTGAGACCGTCCATGAACTGTCGAACGGCTAGAGCTTCCGCTTACCCAACGACTCGGCCATATTACTGGCAGCGGCATAATTCATCGCGCTTGAGCGCCTATGCTGTCCGTTCTTTGGTTTCGGTTTAGAGATTGAACGCGAGGGTGGCGGAGTCTGGCTACCTTACCGGGCGCGCAGGTGTGAAGCCTTTTATCATGGCAGAGATCGCCGGCCCTCTGCCTTTGAAGATCTCACTGTGAACGGAGTTTGCAAATGAAACGCTTGTTTATAAGTTGGTTGTTCTGCCTTGCTGCCGTAGTGCAGGCGCCTGCGCAAAGCACGACTGTCCGGCTGGAAGGACAGGTTGTTTGCTGCGCGGACTGTTGGGCCGAAAGGGATCGGACCAAAGTTGAATTCGGAACGGCTGAAGATTTACTCAAAGCGCAATCATGTGTAGCTAATGGAGACCCGACACTACTCGCTGTTCGCGAGGGCGACGAGTTCACTCTTTATCAGCTACAACCGGCAAAGTTTCGCCTTCCCGGAAGGAACTGGCTCGAATTTGTTGGCAAGCGGGTCGCCGTGACAGGCGTGCCGCAGAAGAAGAAAAACGGGAGCGTGTTTCGCGTTGACTCTCTGGAAGTGCTTGCACCCAGCCTGGCGGAACGGGAAGCCGCCAACGTCTTGGGCAAGGAGGTGGAGTTAACACTCAAAGATCCATCCGGCACTAGCCAGCAGGTAAGTGCGCTTAAAGGCCGCATCGTAGTTTTGAACTTCTGGGCGACGTACTGCCTACCCTGCCGCAAGGAGATGCCCGATCTGGCTGCGATTCAAAACGAATATGCGGCGCTGGGCGTGCAAGTTATAGGAGCATCAACCGACGAAGCGGCGGACCGTAACAAGGTTTTGCAGTTCGTTAAAGAAACGAAAGTAAACTTTCCTATCTGGATAGGCGCCACTACGACCGACATGATTCGGTTTGGACTTGGCGCGGCGTTGCCTGGAACGGTGGTCATCGGCAAAGACGGACGCATTGCCAAAGTAATCTCCGGTGTTGTGAATCAAGCTGACTTGAAAAAGCACATTGACGCAATGCTGGCCGCGGCGGAGCAGACTGCGGCGAATGAGCGAAACGAGGAGCCCAAGCACGTCGCTGCGGCAAAACCGAAATCGAGCGAGGTGTCGTCAGTCCCGAGTTGACCTCTTTGACCTGGCGAGGGTCGCGCCGTGAGCGGGGCAGGACAACCAGACAAAAATAAATGGACTTATGGCCTTCGAGTAATAGCGAACCAGATCGATCGGGCGAGGTGGCGCAACACCTTAACGTATAGGTTCCACCCGCGCTTCACTGCCGGGATTGAATACAACCCGCTTGCAGGGAAAGCTTCGCCGCTCGCAAATATCGTTGCGGTAACAGAAACGCATAAGCGCCCGGCGCTTATTCTGGGCACAAGCTCTGACCGTATTGGCACGCCGTCGGGTCAGTCGTTTTATGCGACTTTCAGTAAGAATTTAAAGCACCACACCGGCTTGCCGATTGCGCCCTATGTCGGAGTTGCTTACGGAACCTACGAGGAGCGGGCGCGGATAATTGGAGGATTGACCATCAGCATTGGTGACAACTGGAGTTCGACAATTCTATTTGACGGCGTGCGTGTGCACCCAACTGCAAACTACACACACGGCCGGCACCAGTTCGGCGTCATTTTCGAGCGCGGCCGAAATCCTGGGGCGAGTTACAGCATTTCGTTCTAGAAGGAAGAGGAAAATGAAAGCACTATTCAGAATGCCTTTAACCCTGGTACTCGGAGTAGCCTTGGCCTGCCAATGACAGGCAATGCGCAAAAGAGAGTCCGTGAAAAAATGGTAGTCGGTTACATCAGTGACAACCACTGAGGGCTCAAACACATGGACGGCATGGAGAGCGACAAAGCCTGCGTACTGATGTGCGTGGCTAACGGTAAATTCGTGCTCGCCGATCGCGACCATAAAAACGTCTAAGCTGGACAGGTTGGACAGGATAAAGCGCGTGAGTTTGCCGGGCAGAGGGTAAAGATCACAGGAAGGATCACAGGCAAGACTATTCGGGTTACGAGCATCGAGGGTGGCACATAGGCTTCAAACAATTCATGTCACCAATCGAAAAAAGAATAGGACCTAAACCAGGGCATGCACGGTTTGGGTTCATTCGATCCTCTTTCGTTCATTCCCGGCGGAAATCGGGGAACTGTAGCGTGATTTGCAGCCCTAATCGTTACAAATTACATGGCCCTCTAGTTGCACTATCAAAAGCCATGATGAACACTAATGTCCTTCCGCTTTTATCAGGTAATAAAAGTGCAGTTCACTTTGAGGCTGAAGCAGCCCCACTTTCGGACCGCGCTCTGGCAGTCGCTGCCGGCGGCGGTGATATGGGAGCCTTTGAACAGCTGTACGCACGACACCACCGTCGCGTCTATTCGTTGTGTCTTCGGATGACGCAGAATGTTGCCGAGGCGGAGGACCTGGCCCAGGAAACTTTCATTCAGCTCTTCCGCAAAATAGGAAGCTTTCGCGGTGAGTCAGCTTTCACCACCTGGTTGCACCGACTGACGGTTAATCAGGTCTTGATGCACTTCCGAAAACGAAGCGTTAAGGTAGAACGTACAACTGAAGAGGGCGAGACGCCTGAACAAATCGTGCGTGGGACGGAGAACCCAAATAAGATGCGGGTACTTGATCGGATTGGCTTGGACCATGCGTTGAAGCAATTACCACCCGGCTACCGTTCGGTGTTTGTCCTTCATGACATTGAAGGTCATGAGCACGAGGAGATTGCCAAAATATTAGGAGTGGCGGTGGGCACCTCCAAATCACAGCTCCACAAGGCGAGGATGAAACTGCGGCGTCTATTGAAACAACAGACTCCAATGAAACAACAGACTCCAACAACTTTGACCGCTCGGGTATGACCCAGGCAGAACTCCATTTAGAAAACCCGACTCGCCCCGCACTAATCAAGCAGGGATATTACCTCGAATACTTCACCATTGGTTACAACAGTCTCGAAGGCTTGATAGCGGTGACTGCCGGTGTGATTGCCGGAAGTATTGCGTTGGTAGGTTTCGGCTTTGACAGCCTCATCGAAGTCACTTCCGGCGCCGTTTTGCTTTGGCGACTGCACTCGGATGTCAATGAAGCTCGGCGGGAGCGCGTTGAGGCAATTAGTCTGAGAATAGTTGGTGCTTGTTTCCTTCTGCTTGCCATCTATGTGAGTTACGATTCAGTAACGTCCTTGATAACACGGATAACACGTGAAACGCCGGAAGAAAGTTTAGTGGGCATCCTCCTCGCCGCTGTGTCTTTGATCGTTATGCCACTGCTTGTTAGGGCTAAGCGAAAGGTGGCTCGCGGCATAGCGAGCCGCGCGTTAATGGCAGATTCGAAACAGACCGAACTCTGTACTTATCTTTCCGCAATCCTTCTGGGTGGATTGCTGCTCAATGCTTTGTTTGGCTGGTGGTGGGCTGACCCCTTGGCTGCGCTGATTATGGTTCCAATCATAGGCAGGGAAGGCATTGAAGCCTTGCGCGGTGAAACCTGCTGCGACGAAGGAGCTTGCCAGTAGTGTTGAATCCACAGAACACCTACATCGCCTTGCTTGTTGTTCAGGCATTCCATCTTCTGCACCATCGCCTCGCCAAGCGTCACATCAGTTTTGCGGAAGTAGTGTCAGCACTCGTGCTGTGCGTACCGCCGTGGGCGCCTATTCCGCTTCTGGTATTCATGGGCGCTCACTTGTCTCTGATTGCAGTGCAGGTAGTAGGAAGCGTCTGGATAGAGAAACTCTCGCCAGCATGGGGGCAGGAATCTTGACATTGGCATCGTGCGGAGCGTGATAATAGTACGAATACAAAAATTCCCAACCCAGGAGTAAGACTATGAAGCGAATACTTTGCGCTTTCGCGCTAACAGCAATTGTTACCTCAGTAGCGTTGGGCCAAGTGACTGAACCACAAAAGCATGAGATGCCCGAGGCGAAGGCGATGAGTCTTTACCCGACGGCTGAGATTCAGTGGAAGGATGGACCTGCATCTCTAGCGAAAGGGGCCAAGGTTGCGGTGCTGGAAGGTGACCCTTCAAAGGAAGGTTTTTTTACAATGCGCCTGATGCTACCCGACGGTTTTAAGATCCAGCCTCACTGGCATCCGAAAGTGGAGCATGTGACCGTCATCTCCGGAACCTTCAATGTCGGCATGGGCGACAAGTTTGATCAAACGGCGACTCGGGAGATGCCCGCCGGAACGTTTGGCTTCTGGCCCGCAGACATGAAGCACTTTGCTTGGGCAAAGGGCGAGACGATCCTGCAACTTCATGGCACCGGCCCATGGATGATCAACTATGTGAATCCAGCAGATGATCCACGCAGGCCGAAAAATTAACCTATCCGAAGAATCTGCTGCGAGGTTGCTATGAAAAAGAACCGGGGTTTGATTTCAACCCTCGTCTTAGTGGCAATGGCGTCGGTGAGTTGCGCTGAGAGCTCTAACAAGAAAGCGGCAAACCTTCCTGCCGGGGCTGGGCCAGAACTTCGTTGGAAATATGAGACAGGCGGTTGAATTTTCTCCACCCCCACGGTCGTGGGGGATGTTTTGTTCATCGGTTCGTGTGCAGGCATGTTCTACGCTATTAATAAGACCACCGGACAGGTGCAATGGAGCTACGACATCCGCAAAGACGGCAAGCAGCAGAGCTTCCATGGCGACCCGTTAGTCACAAACGACCTGATCCTTATCGGCACCGATAATTCCTGCGCACCCGATGGTATCGGTCATGTTTACGCTTTCGAGCTAGCCACTGGAAAAGTGCGTTGGAAATACCGCTCGACCAGTGTCTCTACTGACATCGTGCCACTCAATTCAAATGTGTACTTCGGTAGTTTTCAGGACAATTGGTTTTCCGTAGACCTTAACACCGGAGGCTTGAACTGGAGTTTCTCTACTGGCGCAGCTAATAAGGACTGTGACGTGCCCAAGGCGCCGGTTGCAGATCAAAATCGCCTGTTCATTGCCGCACTTGATGGAGTCCTCTATTCGCTCGATGCCTCGTCCGGTCGCGTGAGTTGGAAGCACAAGTTCGCGTCAGCTCCTTCGACCTCGCTAGCCCTGAGGGACAAGACTATCTATGTCGGCACAACCGACCAGCACATCTATCGCCTTAACGCGGAGACTGGTGCAGTGATATCCGAGCTAGCTCTTGAAGCAAAACCCGTGGGAAGACTGGCATTCGCCAACGGTTCCCTGTTGCTGTTTTTGGAGCACCCCTCGGAACGGAGCGGCTACATTATCTCTGTAGATTCAAAGTTGACCGGCGTGCGTTGGAAGCAGCGATCATCCCCTGACTGGGCCTCTGAGCGCCCTCATCTGTGGAAAGAATCTGTCATAGCGGGGAACTGTCGTGGTGGGATGGCTGCGTTTCGCGTCACAGATGGTGAGCCGCAGTGGAATATCAGCTTGAAGGGATGCATCCGGAGCATAGGGAGTTCAGGCAATATGTTGTTGGCCGGCGTGCAGGAGGGAACCATCTACGCATATGAGCTACGGGCGACGCCTTAGATTAGTATCCTGACATGATCGCGATCGGCGCCTTGGTTTCATCAGGTAATAGATGAAGGGAGAGAAGAGAAATGAGACGCATGATTGTTTTGGCATCGCTAGGTTTGGTTTTCCTGTTTGGAGGCGCCGGCAGTTCTCAAGCTCAGGTGAAGCAGGTCGAGATGCACATTGCCGGTTACCTGTGCGGCAATTGAGTGTTCAATATCCAGAAGGCCGTGAGCCGTCTAGACTACGCACCAAAACTAAAAGAGATTCAGGTAACCGACATCAAGAAAGGCATCGGTGTGTTCATGCCGAAGCCTGATAAGGCCGTATCGTTTGCCGCGCTGAAACAAACTCTGAAGAAGGCGGGCTATACACTCGACGCGGCGAACCTAACTTTGGTAGGGAAGTTAATTAAGGAAGATGCGACTTGGGTGCTGAGCGTTCCTGCCTCGGGCCAGCGGTTTGTTCTGGAGGGGAGCAATCTGGATAAAATTATCGCCGGCCTTGCTGCGGATAGCATCGTGGAGATCAAAGGCGATTGGAAAACTGCGGGCGAAGGAACAGTCAGCCGCGAAACACTCGTTCCCCATTCGGCGAAACAAGCGACGATCACAGCCACGCCGAAAGTCGCATTCTTCGAAGTTAACGACCAGCCCGTCGTTAGGTTTGTTCCCGCAAAATTCAGCGCTTCTAAGCGCGATCCATTTCCGTACGGTGCGGAAGTAAGCGGATTCCCTGGTGGGAATCCGAAGCCCGCGGCGCCTATTCGCGTGACCTCGCCCGGACTAACGGTATACAAGGGAGGCGCAGTCACCCCGCGTCTTTATTTCATCCATCAGCACCTTGGCAATCTGAGTGTCGATCGCCAGGTGCTTGACTTAAGTGTTTCCTACACGCCCTCGCCCCGCGTTCAGTTGGAGATTGAGGTACCGGTTTCCCGGACCTCATTTGATAACGGGACGACGTCGGGATCGGGAAGTGGCTTCGGAAATATCACGCTATGGTCCAAGTACCGCTTCTTTCGCAAGGTGAAGACTTATGGCGACCGGCAGGCTGCGGTCCGCTTCGGTTTGGAACTGCCGACAGGTAAAAAAGAGCCGCCGACCCAAGCTCAGATCAATGCGCCTGCTTTTGTGCGTCAGCAACTAGCGCCGATCAGCGCTGGGCTTTCGCCGCACTTCGATCTTGCGTTCTCACAGGCCGGCGGTAGATTTATTTTCGGCGGAAATGCCGAGGCTATCCTGCGCTCCGAACGCGACGGCTTTCGCATGGGTCATGAAGTACGCATTAACACCGACACGGAATACGTACTTTTACCGCGAGATTACGCCGCGCCCGGTCACGAACTTTTCCTAATCATGGAGACCACTTTCATTCATCGCGCTTTGGGACGGCTGGGCGGCGTGCCTGTTGCCGGAAGCAATTCGACTGAGTACTACGTTTCGCCCGGCCTGCAATATGCGGCGGCGCCTCAATTCGTGATTGAAGGAAGTTTCCAATTTCCCCTCGTGCGCAATACGGGTCCAATGGTCCTGCGCAACGATAGGAATATTCTTCTCGGCGTCAAGTATCTTTTTTGAGACCCTCTTATGAGAAGAGTGTTGGTCACCTGGTTGCTTTTGATGGGGCCTATGTCTGCTCCGTCTCAGACTCTACAGCCCGCACCGGCCCTCAAACTCAAAGATATTCAGGGGCGCGTTTTTCGTCTCGCGGATTACAAAGGGAAAGTAGTACTCGTAAACTTTTGGGCAACGTGGTGCCCGCCTTGTCGCACGGAAATTCCGGAACTCGTCAAATGGCAGCGGAAGTACCGAGATCGTGGGTTGCAGATTATTGGCGTCACCTACCCGCCACAAACGCTGTCGCAAGTGCGCCGGTTTACACGCCAAACGAAGGTAAACTACGCGGTCGCTTTGGGCACGAAAGCTACGAAGCTTTTATTTACAAACAGTGAAACTCTGCCAATGACGATAGTGATCGATCGCGCGGGAAACGTACATGACGTGATCGAAGGTGTAATCTTCCCGGAAGAGTTTAATCAGAAAATCAAACCCCTACTTAATAATATCAAACATAAGTGATCAGCTTTGTGCAATTGACCGCCGCCTGGATGTTTTGCATAGATTGTTCGAGTTCGTTTTGGTTTGATTTTTTTCAAGTCGTCACCTCTGCGGATTGAAAATGCCGAGAATATCATTCGCTCCCACAAGGAAAGATAAATCAGCGCCGCCTGACACGCACACGGCGCTGACTCGTTTTCCGGTGGCAATAGACCCCATATAATTAAGCAAGCTTAGTTGCTCACCTTGCTCTATCTCTTACTTATCTTGCTAAAGGGACCTCAATTACCTTGAGTGATGCGAGAGCCAGATTTTTTTCGCTCTCGCGCTGACGGCGCGAAGGGCGAATCGAATAGCCCCATTGCTCGGTATCCAGGAAGATGTCGCTGAGGAAATAAGTCTCGCCGTATTTTTGGAAGACTAATCTCGGCGTTTGCCCTTTGCCCGCGTTTGAAAGAGTAGTGACGATGATTTGGCTTTTGTTGGCGCCTCCGAGACTTCTGATTCTCAGAATGTTGTCGCTCTGGCGACTCATTGATTCGATCCGGTAGTTGCCCGCCGGATAAATGCGACCGCCAATTTGAAAGTCGAATTTGACGTGCGCGTCTGCGGTTTTGCCTGCTTGTCCGAAGGCGTTTGTTGTTAAAACGGTAGTGAAAGCAGCGATTGCGATTAGGACTAGGAATTGTTTTTTCATTTTTCTCCTTAAGTGTTTTGCAAGAATTTTGTGCTCTATGTATTAGCGCGACAGTTTTTGAAAACGCAGGTCAGAATTCATAAAAATTTACTTCATGCCTAAAAAGGGTATAGTTTCGTGACTATGAACAAAGGCGTTCCCGCCCAAACCAGGCTTGGCAATGACAAATAAGTCGCGTCCAGCAAGTGAGATAACGGGAGGGTTACGCGATTGGAGCGATAACCGGCGTGCGGATGCGGATGATGCGTTGCTCGAACTCGTCTATAAGGAACTGCATCGGCAGGCGCATCGCTATTTGCAAAAAGAGCGCGCCGGACACACGCTCCAAACCACCGCCCTGGTCCACGAGGCTTATCTCAAATTAGTCGCACAGAAATCGGTCGCGTGGGAAAGCCGTTCCCACTTTTTCGCTATTGCCGCGACGATGATGCGGCGCATTTTGATTGACTACGCCAAAACCAAACATCGCGTCCGACGCGGCGGTGTTCACAGCGATCTGCCGCTCGAGAATGCTTTGACAATCAAAGTCAGTGAAACCGATTTCGATTTGGTGGCGCTCGACGAAGCCTTAAACCGGCTTGCCGCAAAGGAAGCGCACCTTGCCAAAACTGTCGAACTCAGATTTTTTAGCGGCCTGGACGTAGTGGAAACGGCGGAAGTTTTGGGCGTTTCCGAATCAACCATCAAACGCGATTGGCAGATGGCCAAGGCTTGGCTGCACCGCGAGTTGACGCGGTAAACTCCAAAGACATTTAGAAAGTCGATGTGCGCTTACAGTTTCGACCGGGGTTGAGTCTTTGGACTTTGAACTAAAAAATATGGCTGACGAGAAGTGGCAAAAGGTCAGGGAAATTTTTGATTCGGCTTTACTGCGAAAGCCGGATGAACGCCGAAGATTTGTTCACGAAGCTTGCGGTGAAGATAAAACTCTGCTCGCGGAAATCGAATCGCTTTTGTCATCGCTCGGCAGTGCCGAAAGTTTTATGGAAACGCCCGCCGTCGCCCACGTTGCGGCAGTGATTGAAGCCGAAACGAAGCATCTCGAAAGAGGCCAAGCTCTAGGGCATTATGAAATTATCGAACAAATTGGCGCGGGCGGGATGGGTGAAGTTTACCTGGCAGAAGATACACAGCTTGAACGCAAAATGGCTTTAAAAATCTTGCCCGAAAGTGTGGCACAAGACGCAGAACGAATGCAGCGTTTTGTGCGCGAGGCAAAGTCCGCATCGGCTCTCAATCATCCAAACATCATCACCATTTACGAAATCGGTGAAACAGATAATACGCATTTCATCGCCACCGAATACATTGAAGGCGAAACTTTGCGCGAACGATTAAGAGGCTCACCTCTGAAGCTCAAGTCCGCGCTTGAGATTGCCAGTCAAGTTGCCGGTGCGCTGGATGCCGCTCATCGAGCAGGCATCGTTCATCGTGACGTAAAGCCGGAAAATGTGATGGTGCGACCTGATGGATTGGTTAAGTTGCTTGATTTCGGAATTGCGAAACTGACCGAAAAGCAAACCGATACTGACGCTGAAGCGGTAACTGCGATAAAGGCCCAAACCAGTCCGGGCATGATAATCGGAACAGCCGCCTATATGTCGCCGGAACAAGCCAGGGGCACACAGGTTGATTCGCGGACAGATATTTTCAGTTTCGGCGTCATGCTCTATGAAATGCTGGCAGGCAAACCGCCGTTTGTAGGCCGGAATGCGATAGAGACAATCGGTTCAATCCTAAATAAAGAGCCTGTGCCTTTGAGCCGACAACTGCCTGACGTACCGCACGAGATAGAACGGATAATTAACAAGGCACTGAGAAAAGACCGTGAAGAGCGTTACCAAACGGCGAAAGATTTGCTGATTGATCTGAAAGACGTAAAGCAGGATTTGGAATTTCAAGATAAGTTGGAACGCTCAACATCGCCGGACGTGAGCCGTGAGGAAGTCTCAGTGAGAAGCGGCGCGCAACCAACCTTCGCAACCTCCGATGAGCCGGCGATACAAACTGAAGAAGCCAAGGCTGCGCGCGGCACATCAAGCGTCAGGCATCTCATCGGCAACATTGAACGAAAGCACAAAGGCGTGTTGCTCGCTCTGGCGGCGCTCGTCATTGTAGGGATTGTTTTCGGTCTCTATAAATTCATTAATCAGAACCGATCCGCAACAAGCTCTCAAACAAAGCCCGTCTCCACGGAAACGGCAGACGTACTGAAGACCACACAAGTCACTTCCTGGTCGGGCCTGGATATTTTCCCGGCCATCTCGCCGGACGGGAACTCCATCGCCTACAGCTCCGATCACCAGGGCAGCTTTGAAGTTTACGTTAAGTCATTTACCCCGGGAGCGCGCGACGTTCAGTTGACCTCGGATGGCGGGCAGAACTTTCAGGCTGCGTGGTCGCCTGACGGAAAGTTGATTGCCTATTACTCTAAGACGCGGCGCGGCATCTGGGTTGTTCCCGCGCAGGGCGGTAACGCAAAGCAGTTAACGGATTTCGGCTCATACCCAGCCTGGTCGCCTGATGGAATGTTTATCGCTTTTCAGTCTAGCGGGATCAGCGACGATCTAGCTTCAATAGGCTCAGGCGCTCTTTGGAATACGACTCTCTGGATGATTCCATCACAAGGTGGGGAACCGAAGCAGATCACGCAAGCTCGCAATCCGCCCGGCGGGCACGGTAATCCTTCATGGTCGCCCGATGGTCGTCAGATTACTTTCACGTCATACGACCCGGAGAAGTCGGAAGTCTGGTCCATCTCTGTCACCGGCGACGATTTGAAGAAGATAGTTCCAGGCGTAGACTCGATCTATTCCCCCGACGGCAAATACATCTACTTTGTATCATTCGGTCGGCAGAGCCTGAACTTCGGGCTGTCGAAAATTCAGATTTCAGCAACGAATGAGCCTCTCGGCGAGTCAGTGCAGATAGCGAGTGCAGGAACGGCGCGTCTTAAACGCCTCTCGATCTCTGCGGATGGAAAGAAGATTAGCTATGGCGCGTTGACGCTCCAGAGCAACCTCTGGATGATCCCTTTGTCAGCCCGGACGAATGAGGCGACGGGCTCCGCCAGTGCGCTCACGCGCGATACAAGTTATAGAAATTCCCATCCTGCTATCTCTTCCGATGGGAGAAAAATCGCTTATTACCTCGTGCGCGTAGGATCGAGCGCCGACATCTGGATGATGGACGCAGACGGCAAGAATCAAACGCAGTTAACCACCGATCCGGCAGAAGATTATAGGCCAAGTTGGTTTCCAGATGGTGAGCAGGTCGCATTCATTTCAAACCGTCAGGGGAAGGATCAAATATGGGCCATAAACATTAAGAGCGGTAGGGAGAGGTTGCTGTTTAGTCCAGATCAGGATATTACGTTCCCGAGAATCTCACCGGACGGGAAACAGATCGTCTTCAACTCTAAGAAAGGTGGAACAACCAACCTATGGCTCGCACAGATCGAAAGCGACGAAGTGAAACAGCTAACCTTTGATAAAGAGGCGATAGGTTTCCCATGCTGGTCGCCCGACGGCAAGTTTCTGGCCTTCGAGATTAAACGCGGCGATGACGCCCATATTGGGATCATGCCGAGCGCGGGCGGCGAAGTCCTCCAGTTGACTTCCGAGCGCGGCCAGAGTTGGCCTCACAGCTTCTCGCCCGACGGCGAAAGGATAGCTTTCGCCGGATTCCGCGATGGCGTCTGGAACACCTACTGGGTCTCGCGCGATGGTAAGACACAGAAACAGGTGACGAATCATACGAAGCCCACCGCCTTCGTTAGGTATCCCGCGTGGTCTCCTCTGGGAGATAGGATTGTGTATGAATACACGGAGACGACTGGCAACGTCTGGATGCTGGATTTGAAATAGCGACGTTTCGAGGGACGAAACTGCCAGGCTAACATCGGATTCGCGACTCGCGTTAAAAGGCGTTAACAGCTCTTTCGTAGACTGCTTCCAGCTCGTCCTGATTTGAAATGCAGATGTCCAGATCCCGCAGCAGCCCGTCGCCAATCCCATAAATCCAACCGTGCACGGCCAGTTCCTGCCCCCGCGCCCACGCGTTTTGCATCACGGTGGTGCGGCTGACGTTCAACACCTGCTCGATGACATTCAATTCGCAAAGCTTGTTGAGGCGCTCGGTCGTGTTACTGATTTTTGAAAGCAACTCCTCGTGGTTGTGCATAACGTCCTGCACGTGCCGCAGCCAGTTGTCTATCAATCCGAGTTGCAAATTCTCCATCGCCGCCTGAACGCCGCCGCAGCCATAGTGGCCGCTGACGATAATGTGACTGACCCCCAGCACGTCCACAGCGAACTGCATTACCGATAGACAATTGAAGTCGGTATGGACCACCAGGTTTGCCACGTTGCGGTGGACAAACATCTCACCAGGTTGCAGGCCGACCAGTTGAGTTGCCGGAACGCGACTGTCCGAACAACCGATCCATAGATAGCGCGGATTCTGTTGCTTGGCGAGAGTATGGAAAAATTCCGGATCCTGAGCCTTGATCCCTTCGGCCCACACTCTGTTCTCCTCGAGCAGCGTTTTCAGTTCATCCATCGTAGTAATCTGCAGCAACCTTCACTGTGGACTTAATGCTGACAGACCCCGGTTTCAAATTGTTAAGGAAATTTTGCTGCCAGTACATCAACCTTCTCGATCGTTGGCGGTTGGGCCAACAGTTCCGAAGCATTGGCCATCAGGGCGGCGGCAACTTTGCCCGAAAGATGAGCTTGCCGTCCTGAATCATCTGGGAAGGCATCGAAGATTCCAAAAGTAGATGGGCCCATGCGGATTGCGAACCACGCAGTGGTTTCCGGTTCTTCTTCGACCAGGGCGAGTCCGCTGTTAAGGAAACTTTCAACGTCTGCTTCCTTTCCCGGTTTAGCTTCCAAACGTACCAGCAACGCTACTTTGACCATGACTTCCTCCTTTGTGATTTTGCCGCGTAAACTTTTCTTTTGAAGAATGCGCTGGCTGAGTGTCGAACGTGTGGCGCTTACATTCTTTCACCGGTACCAACCGACGATCGTAAACCGCTCGCCATCAGTCACTGGAGTCACTTCGTGTGTAGTTTCCGAACGGAAAGCGACGAAGGTTCCGGGAACGCGTGCCTGGGGTAACTCGCCACTGCCTCGGCCGCCGCGCCAGTCGTGGAAAACGAGCGAGCGGCCGCAATACGAGTCTTCCTTCGACACATCTGACTGTTCATTTAGGAAGATAACCACCGACACGCGCCGGGCCTCAGAATCCATGCGCATCATTCCAGTGTTGCCATCCTGGTGCGCAACAAAAAAGTCTCCAACGCGGTAAAGAAGAAACTGCGATTCCTCGATTTCGCCAAGGCTGACACTAAAGTGATCTTCTACCTCAGGCTTGCATTCCAATAATCGCTGCTTCACGTACTCGACGGTTTCCGCTGAAGGAGTTTGACGCACTGCTTTGCGTACTCTTTCATCTATACCACCCGACGAGCTTTGACCGTAAACCGGCGCCTTTTCCCCCGGGGCCGAACGCATTTCGGCTACTATCTTTGCCGACTTCTGCTCGTCAAAAAAGCCAGGTAGCACGAGAAAGTCGAATAGTCCAGTTGCATCAAGCATATTTGTTTGGCTTAGGCGGAAATCGCTGGCCCAGTTTCAAACTACGATTAGTCGGCATTACAATAGATTAAGTGATAGGCGATTATAAACATGCAAATGGGCGAAGCGATACCGCAATCGATCCCATCTGCGGCATGATTGTGTCGCCGAATACAGCGGCCGGATCTTTCGAATATAACGGCCAAACATATTATTTTTGCAGCAGGCACTGCCTCACGAAGTTCCAAACCGAACCAGGGTCCTTTCTTAGGAAGCCGGCAGCTGCAATGATGGTTCAGCCCATTGGAATTCAGCGAGCAAAACCCCCGCAAGCCACGGCGAGGTTCAGATGCCCCATGCATCCCGAGGTGCAAGTGTCGAAGCCTGGACCGTGCCCAAAATGCGGCATGGCTCTGGAGTTGGCCACTGTCACATCGCCCAAGCAAAAGATCGAATACACCTGTCCAATGCATGCGGAGATCGTTCGCGACGGGCCAGGGAACTGTCCGATCTGCGGCATGGCGCTAGAGCCGCGCACTGTTTCACTCGCAGATGAAGAGAATCCTGAGCTAGTTGAGATGACACGGCGCTTTTGGGTCTGCGTCGTTCTGTCGATTCCCTTGCTCATTATTGGCATGAGCGAATTCATTCCGGGCGACTCACTCGAGAGCGTGTTGCCGATGGATGTTCGCGGGTGGGTTGAACTGGCGCTGGCCACGCCAGTCGTGCTTTGGGGAGCGTGGCCCTTCTTTGTGCGCGCCTGGCAATCGCTCGTCAATCGCGCGCTCAACATGTTCACGTTGATTGGTGTCGGCGTCGGCGTTGCTTACGTCTTTAGTGTGATCGCCATACTTTTCCCCGAAATTTTTCCGGCCTCCTTTCGCGACTCAATGGGCAACGTGCCGGTTTACTTTGAAGCCGCCGCCGTGATCACGACGCTCGTGTTGTTAGGCCAGGTCCTGGAGTTGCGCGCCCGCAGTCGCACCGGGGCGGCGATCAAGGCTCTGCTCGGCTTGGCGCCCAAGACGGCGCGACGGATTCGCGAGGACGGTTCGGATGAAGATGTGTCACTTGAGCAGGTAAAAGTGGACGACAGGTTACGCGTGCGTCCTGGCGAAAAGATTCCCGTTGATGGCGTGGTCATCGAGGGTAGCAGCGCAGTTGATGAATCAATGATCAGCGGCGAACCGATTCCCGTGGCTAAGCAATCCGGTGATCGTGTGATTGGCGCCACCGTCAATGGTACTGGTTCGTTTGTAATGCGCACCGAACGCGTCGGCGCCGAAACACTGCTGGCGCAGATTGTGCAGATGGTTGCGGACGCGCAGCGTAGCCGCGCGCCGATTCAAAAACTTGCAGATCTTGTTTCCGCTTACTTTGTTCCAGCGGTGATTGCCATTTCTATTTTGACATTTGTCGTGTGGAGCCTGTGGGGACCCGAGCCGCGCATGGCCCATGGCCTGATCAACGCGGTGGCGGTTTTGATCATCGCTTGTCCCTGCGCGCTCGGGCTGGCCACTCCGATGTCGATCATGGTGGCCAGCGGAAAAGGCGCGGAAACAGGCGTGTTATTCAAAAATGCGGAAGCTATTGAGGTGTTGCGGCAAATTGATACGCTGGTCGTTGACAAGACCGGAACCCTGACTGAAGGCAAGCCAACACTCGTCTCGCTAATCGCGCTTCCAGATTTTGATGAACAAACTTTGCTGCGGTTGGCAGCAACGCTGGAACGCAGTAGCGAACACCCCTTGGCGGCTGCGATTGTCGCTGAGGCAACCGCTCGAGGACTCGAGCAAGCCAATACAAGAAACTTTGCATCGATAACAGGCAAAGGCATCAAGGGCGAAGTTGATGGCCTTAAACTGAGTCTCGGCAATCGTGCTCTTGCCGCCGAGTTGGGAATAGCTATTGACAGTCTCGCTGAACGTGCGGAAGCGTTGCGCACGGACGGTCAGACCGTTTTGTTCGTTGGAGTTGACGGCAAAGCAGCGGGTCTTATCGGCATTGCCGATCCGATCAAAGCAACGAGCGTGGAGGCGGTCAAACAACTGCACGCAAAAAACGTTCGCATCGTCATGCTGACAGGCGATAGCGAAACGACTGCTCGAACAGTCGCTGCCAAACTTCAAATCGATGAAGTCGTCGCAGAAGTTTTGCCAAACGAGAAAGCCGACGTAGTTAAGCGTTTGCAATCGGAAGGACGCAAAGTAGCAATGGCAGGCGACGGCATCAATGATGCGCCTGCCCTGGCCCAGGCGGATGTTGGTATCGCGATGGGAACAGGCACGGATGTCGCGATGGAGAGCGCAGCGGTCACTCTGGTGAAGGGCGACTTGCGCGGAATTGTTCGCGCCATACGGCTCAGCCGCGCCACCATGAAGAACATTAAACAGAACCTTTTCTTTGCTTTTGTCTACAATGCGCTGGGCGTACCGGTGGCTGCCGGGTTGCTGTATCCGGTTTTTGGTTTATTACTGAGCCCGATGATTGCCGCCGCGGCGATGAGCTTTAGTTCAGTGTCGGTAATCGCGAATGCGTTGCGATTGCGAAACGCGCGCATATGAATTTTGCGAGCAGCCCTCTAACGCTTATGGTTATGGAGGGTGTAGTATCAAATGTGATCCGAAAGACGAAAACTGAGATAAAGCTGAATAGTAAGGAGTCAGGTGGTGCGATGCCCATGACTGGCAGAGTCTGTTCTTAATTTGTTATTACGAGGAGAATTGAGGCGATGAAGTATTCGTTACGACAAAAGTTGATTTGCGTGACTAGCGCGTGCTTGTTGTTGTTAGTTTCTGCGAATCTGGCGACTGCGCAAAAGAAATCCAGGCTACAGGATGCGACCCGCCACGCCCAGGAGGCGGCCGAGGTTTTTACCCAGATTATGAATGTGCGCGAACGCGCCATTCCCAAGGAATTGCTCGATAAAGCTGAGGCAATTGCCGTTTTTCCTGACGTCATCAAAGCCGCCTTCATCTTCGGTGGCAAGGGCGGACAGGGTCTGATCAGCAAGCGCACACCGAGAGGTTGGTCGGCGCCGGCATTCTTTAATATCGGTGGCGGCAGTTTCGGCGCTCAAATCGGAGCTTCGAAAACCGATTACGTGTTGCTGATCTTGAATCAGGAAGGTTTGAAAGGTTTGCTCGAAGACAAGTTTGAGCTGGGCGGCGAAGTCGGCATTGCCGCTGGTCCAGTCGGGCGGGAAGCAGCAGCTTCAACTAATGCCACCCTCGATGCAGGAATTCTTTCATACTCACGTAGCAAGGGAGCTTTCATCGGCGCCGCACTCAAAGGGGCAGTGATTAGTCCCGATAACCATCTCAACGAAGCCGTCTACAACATGAAAGCAAGAGAAGTGTTGACTGGAAACCGCATGACGTTGACGCAGATGCCTGCGGGCGTTCGCATCTTTCCCCGTACGTTATCACGTTACTCAGTACGCTAGGTTTGGAGTGGCATGGACTTTAGTCTGTGTGTTGTTTGAGACCACGGACACAGACTGAAGTCTGTGCTACTCACAAAACGACTTGACGCGTTTGACAACGCGCCATAGAATGCCCGCGTTACCTCAAGGGGTGGTCCTGTTCTCTTCATCGACGGCGCGAGCTGGTTGAACCAAATGCTGCCACGCACTCAACGACAGAAAGACATTCTCGACTACATCACGCGCTTCTCTGAGCGACATGGTTACGAGCCTTCGTATGCTCAGATCGCCCGACACTTTGGCGTGAAGTCGCGCGCCACGATCGCAAAACACATCGCAGCACTTGAACGTCGTGGACTGTTGGCACGCAAACATGAAGACGGATCGTTTGCGCTCAACGTGAAGGTTGACGATCCGAATGCGCTTTGTGAAGTTAAACTACTGGGGCGAATCGCCGCCGGCGCGCCGCTCGATGTAGTTGAATGTGACGAGACAGTCGCGGTGCCCCGTTTCTTACTTGGCCGGGTGCGACCTGAACGAGTTTATGCTTTGAAGGTCAAAGGCGATTCGATGATCGATGAACACATCTGCGATGGTGACATCGCTTTGATTGAGAATCGCACTGACGCGCGCGACGGCGAAATCGTTGTGGCGCTCCTCGTGGACCAGAACCAGGCGACTCTCAAGAGACTGTACCGGCGCGGAGTCAACGTCGAGCTTCATCCTGCCAATTCCCAGTTGCTACCGTTGACCTTGCCGGCTAACCAAATCAGCGTGCAGGGTATCTTCCGCGGCCTTCTGCGTCCTACCGTTTAGCCCAAAAAAGCCCAAAAGCGCCAGTAAAAGCGAAGGTTACTCTGTTTGCGGAAGTCCTTGCTGAACGCGAATCGCCGGCAGCTTTGCCGCAGTCCGTGCGGAAAGGCTCTGCCTTTCCGAGCGACCAACTTTCAGTTTGAGGCTATGTCTCTAGGGTTCGAGGAGGACAAGGGTCTTAGATAAATTCAATTTGCATGTACAAAAGTCGAATTCCTTTCGCTCCAGCGGAGCGAGATGTTTATAGCACCACGCTCACATTCAATGTCTTCGCTCACTGGGGCGAAAGCAACAGCATTCTGCTCTTCAAACTAGCATTCGTATTAATCAAAAACCCTGCAAAGGCATCTCTTCCGGGCGCTGCAGCCAGTTGTCATGAGCGTAGCCGCCGTTCGCATCGATTAAATGTAACGTGTACGCATGACGCGATTTTGCGGAACGGTTGGCCAAACTCTTGTGTGGTAGCAGTCCATGAAGAACGATCAGGCTTCCTTTAGTTACTTCCAACGGAACCAGTCGATCTTCCGGCCATGGTTCCGAATCATAAGTTTCAAAGTACATTCCTGATATTCCTCGGCGCCAACGTTGCTTCAGTCCCAGCTTGTGTCCGCCGGGAATGGCCCAGAGGCAACCGTTCTCAACTGTAGCGTCTTCCAGCGCAAACCAAAGCCCGAGTATGTTCTGGGGTTCGGTGTAAAGAAAGGTGCTGTCCTGGTGACACGCTACTTCGCCGCCGATGCGCGGTTGCTTAAATATGTACATGGACTGCAACAACAAAGACGCGCTCAGGCCCAGGGCCGCGGCCAGCTGTCTGATCTGCGGTGTGCGGGAGAATTTATTGAAAACGGGATCCAGATCGTGAAGCGCGTGTCCGATCTTGTTGATTGATTGTTCCTTGCTTTGTTTAAGCCTGCGGTCTGGTAAGAACGCATCTTCTTCAAAGAAAAAGTGAATTTTGCCGGCTGAATCGAGGAAGTAATCTTGGCAAGCCGGTTTTGTTCATGCGTTGAAAAGATGGAGGCAACACCGCGTGGTCGAAGTTGTGAACCAGTTGTTCGGCACGGGTTCGCAGACCATCGCAATCGTCGGTGGAGACAAAATCCTTCAGCACGAGAAAGCCTTCGGCGGAATATTGTTGCAATTGTGCTGCGTTAACTCGCATCCGCCCGCGAGGGTAACACTTCGGTAGCGCGAGAATCTATTCTTGGCGCGTGGTAATCCTCTTCAATACCGAGATACGCGACACACAAGTCCGGCTCCAGCAATGACTAATATTACAGGCGTTTTTGTTGTGTTATGGTAGGCGGGTTGGAAAATAAAAGCGACGCGTTGCGCGCGCCGCCGGTTGGAAAGATTTGCTGGAGCCGGCTGCCGGAGTTGAACCGGCGACCTTCTAATTACGAATCAGACGCTCTACCAACTGAGCTAAGCCGGCTGTTGTATTGCCTTCGCTTGAGCGCGAATGCAAAGCGAGTCTGCACTATACGAATGCGTGCTTTTGAGTGTCAAGCAGGCGAATAAAGGTAAGGGGAGGACATCACGGATATGGGCAGAGAACAGATGCGGAACCTTGAGATTACCAAAATTGGTGCTACTCAAGTAAATGAATTTGACTACCAAAAGAACCAGGGCGAGATGACTGAACAGGAACACGCTGGTCAACAGGGACGCGGTGGCAAACGCATCACGCAAGCCGAGCGGGTGGCGCAAGTAACCGCAGCCGCTCATAAGAAGGTCGAGAAGAAGCGTAAAAAAGAAGGATCGAAGCCAAGCGCCGCGAAAGGTGCCGCCAAAGCCAGAGCCAAAAAGAAGTGATTGAGCACCACCTGGAACTCGGAAGCGAATGAAGAAAGTTAACGTCATTGGTGGTGGTTTGGCCGGTGTCGAAGCCGCGTGGCAAGCGGCGCGCGCGGGCGCCCAGGTGCGCCTGTTTGAAATGCGGCCAATCAAACAAACACCGGCGCACCGCACGGACCAACTGGCTGAAATTGTCTGTTCCAACTCGCTGAAGTCAGACGAATTCGGCTCGGCTCCTTATTTATTAAAGGAAGAGTTGCGCCGCGCAGGCTCGCTGGTGATGGAAGTTGCCAGTGCGACTCGCGTTCCTGCCGGGGCCGCGCTGGCTGTCGATCGGCAAAAGTTTGCTGAACGAATCACCCGGGAAATTGAAAGCAACCCAAACATCGAGCTAGTTCGTGAAGAAGCGACAGAGATTCCAGAGGACGAGATAACTATCATTGCCACCGGTCCGCTGTCGTCTGAAGCCTTGACTACCGAGATCATGAAGCTTACCGGCAGTGGTCAGCTTTATTTCTACGATGCGATTGCGCCCATCGTTGCCGCCGATTCGATAGATCGCTCCATAGTCTTTCCTGCCGCACGCTATGGCAAGGGAGGCGACGATTATCTGAATTGCCCGTTTAATCAGGAGCAGTACGCGATATTTTATGACGCGTTAATCAACGCGCAGAGTGTTCCGCTCCAGCGTTTCGAAGACACGCGTTGGTTTGAGTCGTGTTTGCCGATTGAAGAGTTAGCGCGACGGGGAGTCGACACGCTGCGTTTCGGCCCCATGAAACCGGTGGGCCTGATTGATCCGCGCAGCGGCCGCGAGCCTTATGCTGCGGTGCAGTTGCGGCAAGAGAATTTAATGGCTGACGCATACAGCCTGGTTGGCTTTCAGAATCATCTACGTTACGGGGAACAAGCACGCGTGCTGCGATTGATACCGGGAATGGAGCGGGCTGAGTTTCTCCAGTTTGGCCAAATTCATCGCAACACCTACATTTGTTCGCCGCGCGTGCTGGCTGCGACCATGCAAATGCGAGAGCGACCGAATACATTTTTTGCGGGCCAGATTACGGGTGTCGAGGGCTATGTAGAATCGGTAGCGATGGGTTGGCTGGCGGGAGTTAACGCGGCCCGCCTCGCAGCAGGCGAGGAACTTCTTGAAGCGCCGCGTTTGAGTGCGGTAGGCGCGCTGGCGCGCTATGTTTCTCGCGCCGAGACTAAAAACTTCCAGCCGGTAAACATTACCTTCGCTTTGCTCGAGCCCTTGACAGACGACGAACGGCGACGCGTTCGCCGCAAGCGTGATCGCCATGAACTTCAGGTAAAGCTGGCATTGAAAGAATGGGACTCTTGGCTTCAGGAAAATCAGAATCGGGAACCCGCGTTGCAAGCATCCGTTTGAGGAAGTTTACTTTGCGAAGCGGCAGCGCCCTCGTGACTGCGTGTTTGCTGTTTAGTTGCGGCGGACTAAGCGCCCCTGCTCAATCGGGTCGGCTAAAAGAACCAGCTTCAAAGTCTTCAACGAAAAAGCCGCGATCCTCGCCTGGCCCCGTTGCCGAACCGGTCCAAACACCACCCACACATCAGAAGCCGACGTCGACCGCAATATCGAATAATGCAGACGGTGAAATTGATCCGAACGATGTTGTGCGGGTCAGCTCCAATCTCGTACCCATCCCAGTTTCCGTTTTTGACGCGCGCGGCATGGCGCTCACTGGGCTGCGTCTGGAGGATTTTGAACTACGAGTTGACGGTCAGTTGCGAGTGATTAGCGATATGACGCGCACCGAGACGAGTGTGCGCATGGCGATGTTGTTTGATAACAGTGGCAGCATCGATTTCGCGCGCGAGTTTGAAAAGCAGGCGGCGAAGCATTTTTTTCGCAAAGTCATGAGACCGGTAGATGAAGCCGCGATTTTTTCCATCGAATCAGACAGCTACCTTGCTCAGCCGCTGACAAAAGATGTTTCGGTTCTCGAGCGGACCATTGAAAGTTTCAGCCGGCCGGAAGGTTCGACTTCGCTTTTCGATGCGATCATTGACGCCGCGGCGTATCTTCGTCCGAATACCGGCCGGCGCGTTCTGGTGATCGTTTCGGATGGCATAGAGACGACCAGCCGAAATGATTTCGAGACCACCCTTCGGCAGGTGCTGGCGGACGATTGCCAAATCTTCATCGTGCAAACCGGACTCTATGAAGGCGCAAACCTGCGGGCCCTGGCGGCGGAGCGCCGTATGGAACAGCTCTCTGGCCAGACTGGTGGCGCGGTCTATGTTCCAAAGACGACGGCTGAATTGGATATTGCCTTCCGACAAATCGCCGCTGACCTGGCGCAGCAGTATGTGCTTAGTTACTACCCAGGAGAGGAACGTCGCGATGGCCGCTTTCACTCGATCGATCTTCGCGTGCGGACAAGAAAGGATGCGCGAGTTCGCGCGCGTAGGGGCTATTATTCACCGAAGCCGTCAAATGTCGCGGCTAATGAGTAACTAACAAAGTAACAAGCGGAATTATTGGACAGGATAACAGGACTTACGAAATTCAGAAGGGATTTGCCATCCTGTTAATTCTGTAAATCCTGTCTAATGAATGAGGACTATGGAGCAACTGCTGACTCAGTTTCTCGAGCACCTGCGTTACGAGCGCAACGTCAGCGAACACACCTCACGCAATTATCAAAGCGACCTCGAACAATTCTTAGATTATCTCGCGCCGGCGCATCCGAAAACGGGGAAGAGAAGCGCACCCGCTTTGGCGGCCGTCGATCACATTACTATTCGCGAATGGCTTTCTACGCTTCATACTGCGCAAAAGAAGAAAACTTCCATCGCGCGTAAACTCGCTGCGCTGCGCACTTTTTTCCAGTTTCTGGTGCGCGAGGGTGTGCTGGAAGTAAACCCGGCAAAACTCGTCGCTACGCCGCGGCTGGAAAAGAAACTGCCAGTGCACCTGTCAATTGAAGAGGCAATCAGGTTTATCGAAACGCCGGACGTGACGACCGATCTTGGGAAACGAGATCGCGCGATGCTGGAACTGATGTATGCGACCGGCGTGCGCGTAGCCGAACTAACCAAGATGAATGTCGGGCATATTGATTTCAAAAACCGCTTGATTCGCGTAACTGGAAAGCGACGCAAGGAGCGCATAGTGCCATTTGGTGAACCGGCGCTGGAAGCCTTGCGAACTTATCTGGACGTCCGCGACAAGTTTTTGGACGCTGCTCCCATTTCATTGCGCGAGCCGGAAGCGCTGTTTCTGAATTATCAGGGAACGCGAATAACCACGCGGTCGGTTGGGCGAATGGTGGAAAAATATATCGGTATTTGTGCGGGTCGTTACGAAATCAGTCCTCACGCGTTGCGTCATTCGTTTGCAACCCACTTGCTCGATAGCGGTGCGGATTTACGAGACATTCAGGAACTGTTGGGACACGCGCGGCTTTCAACTACGCAGATCTACACCCATGTCTCGATGGAAAAACTCATCCAGGTTTATGACAAGGCGCACCCCAAAGCCTGAAGGGCGTAAATCGTGAATCGTAAATGGTGTGGTCGGAAGTGATCTCGTTAACTAAGAGCATCAAGGGGACGCGGCAGGAATGGTAGGTGACGGTGAACCGTAACTCGCAACGACCAAGGCGCATTGGCGACTAATATCTATTTACGATTTACGATTCACGATTTACGATTCACGCTCTTACAGCGTTGAATGTTCGTCTTCACCTTTGGCTGCTTCAATGATCGCCTGGCAGGCGGCGTCATAGCGGGCAGTAGGAAGGGCTTCGAGCCGGCGCTCGTCGATTAATTTACCGCAGCGAGCGCACTTACCATAGGAACCTTCTTCAATCCGCAAAAGCGCTTGATCGATGTCAGCGATCATTTGGGATTCCCGTTCGCCCAAACGCAGCGCCATTTCTTTGTTCACATCCATTAACGACATATCGACTGTGTCTTTCACGCCATCATCGGATAGTTCGAGTGCGGCAGCCTGATCATCACGCACGTGTTGCGTGTGCTCTTGTAATGCGCCTAACAATATTGTTTTGAAGCGAGCTAGTTTTTCAGCCTGCATTTTTACCCTTTGCTTGATAAGTAAACTTCCGGGGCGATGTATGGGAGGTTGGGATTATAGCTTAGGCGGAATGATTAGTGTAACGCAGCTGAAAAAGACTTCCGTACGAGATCGCGCGCGGTTCGCCAAGTTCAACAGCAATGAACGCAGAAAATCAAGACTTCGAGGTTAAGGCCAAACGCAGGGCCGGGCGATAACTTGTCGTACTGTCGGCATTGATGAAGTATATGGCTAATTGTTTGTGTAATTAGAAGGCGGTCGCCGACCGCTAGTTAGAATTTGAACTTGAAGCCGACTTGCACGCCACGAGGCGGACCCGGCACCAATCCTCTTGAGCGGTCTGCGATATAAAGTCGATCAAAAATGTTCTTGGCGGTGACAAACACCGTAGTGCGAAACTTTTCGATCTCATAGTTCGCGGTCGCATTCCAGATGGTATAGCTCGGAATAACGCCTGTTTGTCCACTACCGTTGAAGGGAGTAATCCGGTTCAGATCTTCGGCAAACTGTGAGCTTACATACACCGCTTCCATAAACGCTGCCACTCCCTTTGAGTGTGAGTAGCCAAAGCTGGTGGTTAAGAGGTGTTCCGGCGCGTAAGGAAGGCGATTATCTGTCACACTGGTTGTGCTGAAGCCGGGTACGCTGCTAAAGCGCAGACCTCGAAATTGAGCCACAGGCAGAAAGGTATAGGCGGAGCGCAAAAAGAGACTGTAACGGCGTCTAATAATCGTAGAAGTATCTATGGCAGTTGAAAATTCAAATCCCTGGTGCAAGGTCTGCCCGCCATTTGTGAATATCGAACCTATTCCGCCTGCAAGGCTGGCCGGAACAATCTGGTTCTCGTAGTCCATCCGGAAAAAAGTGGCTTCCAGGTTCACGGCGGAATGGGGTCGCGTGCGGACGCCTACCTCGTAATTCCAACTTAGTTCGGGATCAAGATCAATACTGCCCCCGGTCGCGTTGTTGATAATGTCTTCCGTCCGCGGCGGAGCAAATCCCCGATGCAAGCCGGCAAAAAAAGTGAACTTCTGACTGGGAGTAAATGAAAGCCTAAGGCCAGGGACGAGTTGTGTAATATCAGTTTTGCCCGAAACACCTAGCAGCCGGTTTGAGCGTTGATATTTGACGTGCTCGATCCGTAATCCCGGTGTGACGGTGAAGTTCCCGAAGCTGAAGCGGTTTTGAATAAATGCGGAGTAAGCCTGATTTTGCCGTTCGTTGTTTTCCACCACAATACCGTCTCTTGAATTGGGACGGTCGCCGTTTTTCTGAATCCGCTCCTGGTCCTCCGCATGGACACGGAAACCGAGATCCAATTCATTCCGTGAACCAAAAAGTGGCTTAGTAACATGAAGACGGGGCTCCACACCAACAAAGATATAACGCCGCAAACGGCCTTGATTTCCGCAGGTAATATTCAAGTTCGCCATTCCGCCACAGAGAGGATCGGATGAATCGTTCGGACGCTCATTTGAGTTTGATGACTGACGCCACCAGTGGCGCCGGAAATATGAACCATAGGCAGTAGTGGTCAGTATTACATCCGGCTCCAGCACGAAGGCATGTGTAAGGGAAGCTCCGAAACGCTTTCCAAAGAAGAAATCGTTGCGAAAAGGATTTTGGTAAGGATCTGCGGCAAATTCCGTTTCCCGCAAACCGGAATACGTAACGTTCGAATCTTCACCGTAGTAGTTGAACTTGAAGTTCAGAGCGTGCCGCGCGTTGAAGGTTGTTACAGACTTGAAATTGAAATCGTTAAGCCCCGTGCGGACGTTGTCTCGCGAACCTTCACCCTGCTTTCGCGTAAAGCCAAAGAGCAATCCAGTGTTGCCGATGGCGTCGCCGTATGCTGCGTGGCCATTGAAATAACTGCGGCTGCCACCAATCAGAGTGATCGAACCCTCACGTTTAGCAGGTGGTGTTGGGGTGATGTAATTAACGACCGCGCCGATGGTTTGTGGTCCGTATAGAATTTGTCCCGAGCCTTTGACTACTTCAATGCTTTCAAAACGATCGATGGGCGGATGATAGTAAGAGGCGTTGTCGCCATAGGGAGCATAGGTAAGGGGAATGCCATCCTCCAGCAGCAGGACCTTGGTGGAGCGGGTGGGATTTAGGCCTCGTATGCCGATGTTAGGCCGAAGACCAAAACCCTCTTCATCGCGTACGTTGACCCCAGCAACTTTTCTCAAGATTTCAGTTGAGCTAAATGCACGACTATTTTCAATTGTTTTGTTATCAATGATCTCGAATGATCCTGGAATCCTTTCAGCCGTAGTCAAAATGTGGCTGCTGGTGATAACCACAGACTCGGCGATTGGCTCGGGTTCAAGGATAACGTCCATTGGGACATCTTGTGGCTCCTCCGAAACGACGATCCTTCGTTCGAAAAGGTTGAACCCCTTGCCTATTACGGAAAGGCAGTAGCTTCCAACCGCAAGGTTATCAAAGCGAAATCTACCCGTATCGTCCGTCTGTGCGCGTTGCTCGGCCGAGTCGGGAAGGCGCTGCAGGGTAACGGTAGCGCCTTGAATCGAGGCGGAGTTCCGGTCTAGAACGCTTCCGGCGAGAGTGGCCGCCGTCGATTGAGCAGAGGCAACCAGTGGTGAAAGAAGCAAGAGCGCGAACATAGAAAAGACCAAGCGGCTGCTGTTTAGCATGATGTCCCCAATGCAAGTATTATTAGCCGGGCGAAATTGAAAGTCAATTTCAAAATGCTGACTTGCATTATCAACAGCCGAGCGAAGCCTGTCAAGAAGGTTCGGGACAATTTAAGAGTTGGGGGCGCAAATCAGTTCCGCGGCGAGCAGGGGCAGGGTGAGTTCATGATGGCCGGTGATTGAGTAGCCATGACCTGCTCCATCGGCGTTGGGGCGGCGTACGACATTCGTTAAGGGTCGGTATGATTGAATGAAGTCGAAATTGGCGGTTGTTATACCGCTTAGTTCGTGGCCAAGATTTCGTACCAGCGTTACACACTTTAGAAAGACTTCGGGTAGCACCACTGCCGATCCAATATTCAAATAAACGCCACCACCGTTCATGCGCTTCACCAGCTCGGCAAGTAAACGAAAATCCGTGTGCGTGGTTGCGCCCAGCGTAGCCCCGTCAGCCTCGGGATGAAAATGCGCGATGTCACCGCCGATGGTGACGTGTGCAGTGAAGGGCACTTTTGAATCATACGCAGCACATAGCAGCGAGTGGCTCGCGAACTTCGGTGTCTGACCAACTAATGCCCGACCCATTGCCTCGCCTAAACCAACATCGTCGCGAGCGCCTTCCCGAGCTGCCCGGATTAATAGTTTTCCAGTTTCATCTGCGCCGCCGAAAACACCTTCACCGAGCGTGGCGTCAACATCTTCGGAAGTGGATCCGACCATTGCGATTTCCGCGTCATGGACCAGCACTGAACCATTCGCAGCGATAGCGGTTACAAATCCACGCTTCATCAGATCAATGATGATTGGCGCAAGACCGGTCTTGATCACGTGTCCGCCGATGCCCCAGATAATTGGCTTGTGCAACTCACGCGCGCGATGCATGCGCGCAGCCAGGGCTCGCAAACTTTGGACGGCGAGAATGTTTGGGAGGCTGGCGAGAAAATCTGTCAGCGACGGCTCTTCTGCAATTGGTTTGGCAAAGTCGTCAAGCGAGACTTTGCTGGGACGGGAGGAAAGCGGATAAGTGGAAACTTTATCCAACTTTAATGGGCTCAGGTTATCTTCGTAGATTGACATCGCTGGCAGCGGAAGGCGCGTGGTTAGAAGATCGTGGCGGAGTATATCACGCGATCTTCTTCTCATCGCGGCGTCCATTGCCGTTGCCGTTCTTTGCCAGACGTCCGTTCAACAACGGGCGCAGCGCATGGCCCGTGTGCGAACGGCGCGAGCGAGCAACCTCTTCAGGGGTTCCCGCCACCACGACCCGGCCGCCGTGCTCGCCGCCTTCTGGTCCAAGATCAATGATGTAGTCGGCAGACTTGATGACATCGAGATTGTGTTCGATGACGATGATGGTGTTGCCCAGGGACACGAGCCGCTGCAAAACGTCGAGCAGTTTGTGCACATCGGCAAAATGCAGGCCGGTAGTTGGCTCGTCCAGCATGTAGACGGTTCGTCCCGTCGCGCGTTTGGAGAGTTCTTTAGCTAACTTGATTCGCTGGGCCTCGCCGCCGGATAGAGTCGTTGCTGACTGGCCCAATTTCAAGTAACCCAAACCCACATCGAGCAGTGTCTGTAGTTTCTGCTGAATCTGGGGAACGTTTTCCAGAATCGGCAACGCTTCGTCGACCGTGGTGTCGAGCAACTCAGCAATCGATTTCCCCTTGTACTTTACTGAAAGGGTTTCGCGGTTGTAGCGAGCTCCACGACAGACATCGCAAAGCACGTAAACGTCCGGCAGAAAATTCATCTCGATGCGCTTCATGCCGTCGCCTTCGCAGGCCTCGCAGCGTCCACCCTTAACGTTGAAAGAAAATCGCCCTGCTTTGTAACCACGTTCACGAGATTCGGGAAGCATCGCATAGAGTTCGCGAAGCGGCGTGAATAGTCCTGTATACGTGGCGGGGTTAGACCGCGGCGTGCGACCGATAGGCGATTGGTCAATCTCTATTACTTTGTCGATGTGCTCAAGGCCTTCAACTGAGGCACAGCTTCCCATCTCCGCCAACGAACCATAAAGATGGCGCGCCAAGGCTGGATACAAAATGTCGCCGATCAACGTTGATTTGCCGGAACCTGATACGCCCGTGATTACCGTTAACAAGCCCAGTGGAAACGAGACGTCGATGTCTTTGAGGTTATTAGCGCGCGCTTCGTGTACCGTCAGATATTTTCCGTTTGCTGCGCGCCTTTGACTTGGCACTTCAATCTTTTGCGCGCCGCGAATATAAAGCCCGGTGATTGAGCGCGGATTGTTTGCCACATCATCCGCCGTACCAAAGGCAACTATTTCACCGCCGTGAGCGCCGGCGCCGGGTCCAAGATCAACCACATAGTCAGCGCGCCGAATTGTCTCTTCATCGTGTTCGACCACGAGCACCGTGTTGCCCAGATCGCGCAACGCCGTCAGCGTGTCGAGCAGTTTTTGGTTGTCGCGCGGATGCAAGCCGATCGATGGTTCGTCGAGTACGTAAAGGACGCCCCGAAGTTGAGAACCTATTTGGGTTGCGAGGCGAATCCGCTGGCCTTCTCCACCCGATAACGTCGCCGAAGAGCGATCGAGAGTTAAATAACCAAGTCCAACTGTTTCCAGGAAGCGCAGCCGGTTCTTAATCTCGCGCAGAATCTGCCCGGCTATTTGTTCTTCGCGCGGGTTCAGTCGAATTGCTTCGAAGGCAGGCACCGCATCTTCGATCGGCAAGGCCGTATACTCGGCTATGCCCCGGCCCCCCAATCGGACCGATAACGAATCGGATCGCAGTCGCTTTCCCTTACAATCCGGACAAGCGACCGGCGAAACCAACTCTTCAAGCGCCGCAGTTACTTTTTCAGACGCGGCCTCGTTTAACCGATCGTGAAGCCAGCGGACCGCGCCCTTCCAGGGATTTTGATAAGAGTAGAGTCCCTGCCGGAAAGTTAATTCACCAGCGACACCGCGTAAAAATCCTTCAGTTACTTCTTTGGGTAGTTCAGCAAATGATTTTCTGGTATCGGCGCCGAAATGTTTGGCGACAGCTGCGAGCGCGCTCTTTAAATATGCCGAGCCCTGTTTGTCCGCCTGGCCCATGAAAGTTAGCTTGTCAGCAGCCACGTTCGCGTCTGTAATCAGCTTTGCGGCATTGACCTCTAGCACGGTGCCGAGGCCGTGACAACGTTTGCAGGCGCCGTAAGCAGAGTTGAAAGAAAACGAGCGCGGTTCAAGCGGCGGCACGTTGATGCCACAAATCACGCAGGCCATCTTTTCAGAATAAAGTTTTTCTTCGCCGTCAACGACGGACACCAGCACCGCGCCATCGGTCAGCTTTAGGGCAGTGCGCACTGATTCGGCGAGCCGTTCGTTGATTCCCGGTTTAATCAAGAGCCGGTCGACTACCGCTTCGATCGTATGATTGCGGCGTTTATCGAGCTTGATCTCCTCATCTAGCGATAGCAGTTCGCCATCGACGCGCGCGCGCAGGAAGCCATCTTTCGCGAGTTTCTCGAGTTCCTTCTTGAATTCACCTTTTCGCCCACGCACGATTGGCGCGAGGATCATGACGCGTTCGCCCTCCGTAAGACCGAGAACGTTCTGAACAATTTGTTCGACACTTTGGCGGGTTATTGCAGCACCGCACTTGTGACAATGCGGCTGGCCTATCGAGGAAAACAGTAGACGCATGTAGTCGTAGATTTCTGTAACCGTGCCCACTGTCGAGCGCGGACTGCGCGATACTGTCTTCTGTTCAATCGAAATGGCGGGAGAAAGTCCATCCACTGAATCAACGTCAGGCTTTTCCAGTTGATCCAGAAATTGACGCGCGTAAGCGGACAGCGACTCTACATAGCGACGCTGCCCTTCTGCGTAAATCGTGTCGAATGCCAGCGAAGATTTTCCCGAGCCGGACAGGCCCGTGATTACGGTGAACCGCTCGCGGGGTATCTCTACATTGATGTTTTTGAGGTTGTGCTGGCGTGCGCCTCTGACTGTGATGAGATCGATTGTCATGGGACGATTAATTCCGACCCGCCACAGACGCGAATATTGGCCAGTAGCGAACCAGGAATATTAGCCCACGAAAAGTTGAACAGCAAGTTGGCAGTAAGTGCATCTTGACAGTGTTTTTCGACGCACCCTACACTGCCAATGCTTCATTATTGCAATACGCTCAAG
>JBPCLZ010000160.1:0-4869 GCA_051002775.1 Pyrinomonadaceae bacterium
CACGCTATTTGCGCGTCCGCTGCATGCCATTGTTATGATGCCTCTGCCGGCTGGAACCACTAACGTCCGCCTCGCGACTTTCAAAATAACCACTCACGCTGAATGACGTTCGCAACCCTTAACCCCACTTACGGCGCGGAGCGTTTCCACCTCTCAAACAGCGGAACCTCCCTGTCTTGCCTTCTCAATAGCGAGGCAACATAACGCTGGCCTTCAGCTGCGGCGCGCGATCAGCATTCGAGCTGAGGGAACAATGTTACTTGAGAAACACGCTATCGCGCCGTCAGCTGCAAGGCTTTGTTATGCGGCTGATGCGGGTCGGGATGGCGATCGTAGTCTCATTTCTGTTTCCACAGTATGGCAAAGCTACAGAGTAAATAGCGAAAGCAACCGATCAAGGGGACGCATTGGGTCGCTGTAACTCGCGAATGCTAGCAAGCAAGGCTAGGAGTGACTTCTTGGCGGACTCGTAGGCCGCATTGAAATCGGCAAGTGCATCACCCCTTCGTTTCTTCGTGATCTTCCCGGAATTGCTGATGATCTGGAGAGTGTAGTGACTTTGATCGTCTTCGGACGTGACGCCCACGGTAAGCACTGGATGAGAGTTTGTTGCGTGGTGGGCGAAGGCGTTTCTCAACGAGACCACTCTGTGTAGAGCATCATTCTCAAGAGTCGTCTTGAGTTCTTGCGAAATTGCCAGCGCGATCTTGACCTTTGATCCGAGGGGGAGGATAGAGCTATCCAACAGCACATCCCAGAAGAACATTGATGCTTCCTTCCTGGGGCGGAAGAACGCTTCCACTACCTGATTGAGCAAGTTCTCAATGAGAGCTGTTCGGTCAACTACCAAGACCAGATCATCATTTGATTGCATATTAAAATCCCGTGAAGAAGCCGGAGCAGGGCAAGGATGCCGCATAACGCCGCGCTTCAGCCGCGCCGAGCGCAGGCATTCAAGCTACATCGCGAGGAAGCAACTTGAGAAGCACGCTATCGAGGCGTCGGCTGCAAGCGCTGGTTATGTGGCGTTGATGTTTTTTAATAGCGTGCGCCGAACTCTTAAATCTCCTGGCTAAAGCTACTTGCGCGAGTTCGCGCGTCGCAACTTCCATTCGCCGAATATTTCAAAGAAGCCGGGAACATATCGTTTCAGGTAGAGAGATTCACTAAGGAAACCTGTCTTTGCTTCCATAAATTCGTGGTTAGCTTTGGGGAACACCTTAATGAGGTAATCTCTATTGCCCGCTTTTCGTAAAGCTTTTTCTAAACTCGCTGCATTCTTCGGAGCAGGAGCGTTCCGGTCCAACTCACCATACACGGCCAGGACTGGAATGCGGATCTTCTCCCAGAGAGGAACCGGATCAAAGTTAGCGATGAGGGGCGCACGTTGCCACCAGTAATTGTCCCTGGGGTCCGGCTCGACGTAAGAATACCACTTTTCGTTTTTTACCTTCTGAGCAGCACTTTCTATCTTCGCCCACCCTTTATCCGTCAGAGCTTCGCCTGTGCGAGCCGTGTCGAGCACGAATCTCTGAAAGGCAAGGGCCCGCTCAAGTTCTCTTCCAGAAAACCCACCTTTGTAGCGAAGGATGTTTTCAACCTCGACCATCACTTCATCTACATAACTTATTGCCGGACATGCCACAAGAGCGATAGATGCCAGATGCGGCGAGCGGCTGGCTACTATCGCAGCTACCCAGCCGCCTTCGCTCCCTGCCCCAATTCTGATCTGTTTAGGATTGATATCCAAACGACCCTTGAGATACTGAATAGCTGCCAGCGCGTCTCCGGCCAAATTTTCAAAACTGGATGTGCGCCAATCCCCAGTTGATTTCCCAACGCCGCGTTTGTCGTAACTAAGAAAGGCAATTCCACCATAGGCACTGGTTACATCAGCAAAAGTTTGACGGCTTGCAGGGCCAGCTCCGTGAATTCTAACCGTGGCCGGATAAGGAGCTTTCGTATTTGGCAACGTGAGCGTGCCGGAGAGGGTGACAGCCCCATTGCGAAATGTAACTTCTTCCTTTCTGAAGTTTATCTTTCGCGCTCCCTTTTCAGACGAGCCGTTTTGATGAAAGGTGAGCGCCGTCACTTCGCCCCTCGAATTTCTAAAAAAAGTAATCCTCACTTCCATAGGCGCAGGCAAGATAAAAGCCGGACCGCCAAAGAGCGTATTGTCTGATAGCGGAAAGAGCGCGCCGGTGCGCCCGGTTTCGTAATCCACATAAACAGGACCCGGCGGGAAAAGTGCGATTGTAATCAACTTGTTGGGGCTTATTTCGTAAAGACCCGAGTAATCATCGTAAATCTTTGCGTCAATCTTTGCGGTACGCACCAACTGCAAAGTACCTTGAGTCCCGGGCTGGCGAACCTCGCCTGAGATTATGCCGTCAGTAACTTGCCCGTTGAAAACCACTACTCCCGTCTGGTCTTGCCATTCGAAGTCCATGCCGGAAGCCACAAGGCTGAACTTCGAAAGAGTGAAGCTCTGTTGTTTCAGGGGAAAGTTAATCGTTCCCTTAACCTCGCCCTGCCCGGTCTTGAAGTCAGCGTCAACGCGTTCTTGCGCCCCGTTAAGCTTTAGTGTGCCTACCCAATGGCCGTCGAATGATTGTTGAGCACTGAAGCATGTTACACACAGGCCAAGAGGAAGGACGATAAGCGCACTAATTACTATTAGCCTTTTCATTTGTCATACACCTCCATGCGAAAAGGCGCTCTGTGCCTTCATGCACTTGAATTCGGATGTGCGCCCATTAAATCATCGAAGTCACTTCGGTGTCTTGGATCGCTGAAAGAGTCTTGAACAGAATCAAGGTGAGTGGTGGAGCGCGCGGTATTGAGCAGGAGTCATCCCTATCTGACGCTTGAACATCCTTGTCAGGTGGCTCTGGTCCGAAAAGCCTGCTAACAAGGCAACATCGGTTAGAGTAATAGCCGACGTGGTCATTTCACGGCAAACAAATTCTATTCGCAGTCGCCTAACGTACACTCCCGGAGTACAGCCGTAATATCTGCGAAAGGTATACCCTAAGTGAACTGGATGCACGCCGATGGTCCGAGCCATGTCTGTCAACGTCAGGTGTTCAGAGAAACGTGCATGCAGAAGGTCTCGTACCTGTTCGACCCAACGAGGCGCCTTATTTCTGATATGGCGGTTGGGGTAGCGCGCCGCCTCGGCAATCATTTCGAGCGCTAGACCTTCAATGACCAGGGACGAAACTTCATCCATCGCGCGGAATTCGTGGTAGAGCTTCGTGGAAAGCGAAGTCAATAACTGGCAATTGAGACTGACTGAATCATTCACAATCACGAAGTGCTCACGGACATGATCTAACCACCAGGGCTCGATCTCGATTAGAAACACGCGTCCTCCCGCATTGTGAAAATAATCTGAATGGGCTTCGCCTGAAGGACGGAAAATCAAGGTTGATGGTCTGCCGGCCAGTTTCTTATTCGCATAAGTTTCGGTGACTTCGCCTTGAAGCACACCCATAAAACAGGCGCGTTCATGGGAGTGTCGCGGAAGCTTGTGATTGGGCGGATACCTCACCTCTGTTAATACGAACCCGGCAATTCCGCAACTTCTCACGGGGCTTTCAGAAAAGTGGCCACGCGATAGCTTGATCTCCATAGAAGGATTCCCCACTTACCTGTGAGACATTTCGGAGTTAGTCGGGATATTGGAGCGCTGCTCCCGGATCACCCGCTTCACAACTTAGAGACTTAGGTATTCATTTCACGACGGGCGCCAGCTTAGTTCCAAAAGTTTCATAGACGGGTTTACGTGGGAGCCACATAACGCTGATGTTATAAAGCGGGCGCCCGCGAACCGAGAGCGGTTAAACTCCCGGGTGTGTGATCGCAAAAGGAGGCACCCGCGATGACATTATATATCGGAGTAGACATTCACGCGCGCCAACAGACGGTGAGTTACCTGGATACGGAGGATGGGACCATGGGGCAACAGGAACTGCATCATGAGCGCGATGACATCAGGGGGTTTTACAGTCAGTTCAGTGGGGAAGTGATCATCGGGATCGAAGCTTGTGGTTACACCAACTGGTTTGAGCAGCTAATGGAAGAGTTGGGCCATAAACTGCTGGTGGGAGATGCGGCGGAGATCCGGCGACTGGCCCGGCGGCGGCAAAAGAACGATCGGCGCGATGCCGACCTATTGCTAGAGCTGTTGGTGCACGATGAGTTTCCGGCGCTGTTTCGTTACCCACCGGAAAGCCGGGAGCTGCTGCGGCAACTGCGTTACCGGCACAAGCTGGTGAAGCTGCGCACGATGGTCGCCAATAGCCTGCATGCTTTGGCCATCAATGCTGGACTCAGCCTGCGGGCGCAACTGCTGACCAGGGGCGGGAGAAAGCAGTTGGCTGGCTTGCGGCTTTCCGTCATTAGCCAACAGCAACGGGACGAATTGCTCAGCCTGGCAGATGAACTGAGCCGACGTATTCTGACGGTGGAGGGATGGTTGAAAGCGCAGGCCAAAAGCGATCCCCGAACGCAGCGGTTACAGACGCATCCGGGGGTGGGCTTGTTGACGTCGCTCTGTCTGGTACACACCTTGGGAGATCTCGCGCGCTTCAGCTCGACGCGCAAGGTGGCGGCTTACGTCGGTTTCGATCCGGTCGAGCATTCGTCAGCGGAACGGAAAGTCTATGGGTCAATCAGCAAGGCCGGCTCGCGGCTGTTGCGCTATCTGCTGGTGGAAGCCGGACAGACGGCGTGTAAGCACGACGAACAACTAAAGCAGTTCTATCGGCGACTGGCGCCGCGGCGTGGCAAGGCGCGCGCTAAGGTGGCAGTAGCCCGCAAGCTCTTGATCAGGTGTTTCATCATGGGGCGTGCAGAGATCGACTA
>JBPCLZ010000161.1:0-3337 GCA_051002775.1 Pyrinomonadaceae bacterium
ACTAGCGTTATGAACCCACGATCGCCAACCATCGTGACTCCCATGTTGCCACTCGCGTGGGCTTCAGCCAGATGCATGCTCCTGGGGCATAAGGTCCACCACACGAGAATCGCCAAAGACTCTTCCACGCGTTGCGCTCGCTGTGGCGCCGTAATTCTTGATCGAGGCCGCGGCGTTTCACGAGTTGCTCACACGCTGTCCTGCTTTTTCGGCTGGCATCATTACGTCGCCGTTGCCAGCCGCGCCGCCCACAATGAGTACGTCTGCCAAAGATGCGGACACCCGCTGCTTATCGAGTTAGCCCGCGATCCCTATTCCGGCCATGACAAATTCAAGAAGAGAGTTAACTACGCCTGCGGGCTCTTTGGTCATCGGGTCCATGTTGTGGAAACCGGATCAAAACAAACCGAATACGCGTGCCGATGCGGTCACTCGTTTCTCAAGGCACAAAGAGCGCTCACCATGATCCGGCACCCGCTGACCTGCGTGGTGTTTGGTCACTTCGTCACGGTCAACGAGATTCGAGGCGAGTGGGCCGAATACGTCTGCCTTCGCTGCGGCCATCCATTCTGCTTCAGGCTCGCTGCAAGCGGCCAGCTCGAGGATCTGGAGCAACGACTACATGTATGAGTACGTGCAAACCGAGGTTCCAGCGCGGAGCCAATGGCTGAATTATGTTGCCCTCCTCCGCCTTCACTACCACTGCAGTTTTGTCGGGGTTCTGCTCGGCGCCCTGGTCGTCACACGCCACTGGCCGGCACTGCTGGTCTGGAAAACCTTTCTGCTCTACCTGTCTATGAACCTGCTCTTATACGGCGGCCTCTATTCGTTGAATGCGATCACCGATGCCGAGGGCGACAGCCGCCACCCATTTAAGCAGACACGCCCGGTCGCGTCGGGTGAGATTTCCCGCATGGCCGCAGCTGTATTTGCCGCAGGCCTTATTATCGCTGGTTTCGTGACAGGCTGGATGTGGCTGGGAATGGAGGTCCTGCCCGTTTACGTGCTGTTGCTTGTATTAAACGTGTCGTATTCCCTCTACTTCAGGAATCTCCTGGTACTCGACGTGATCTTCAACAGCGCCACGCATCCGCCGCGTCTGTGGCTGGGCATGTGGCTCGCTGGCGAGAGTAGTATTGGGGGCTTCGCCTGGCAGTGGCTCGTTCTGGTGTTTCTGTTTGCAATCGGGATGTCCGCCAGCCGGCGCTCGGTAGATCTAAATAACGGTTCATGGAAATCACGTCGATCACTTCCAAAATACTCGAGGCTCAATCTGTTGGTAATCAAGAGCGTAGCCTTCGGCGCGATTGTCTTATTATGGATCGTGAGTCGACCCACTTTCCAGATTCCCTATGTTGTGACGGTGTGCGCGTACGTCGTGTGCGTGGGTGGAATCGAAACCGTGCCGAGGATTCGATCGGGGTTCGAAAGGTTATGGCTGAGATGAGGGGCGACGTTTCTTTCGTCACGTTCACCCTTGCGCTCGTGGCGTGCACCTTCTTTCTGTGGATGTTTTTTGCCGCCGCGACGCTCGAACAGACGGCCGAAGTGGGCGGGATTTCTGCATCTCCCGGTCGAGACGCCCATGCAGTTGCATACGAGTTTGCAGCCAGGTGGCGTCACGGCATGGCCGGAAATTCCCCGTTATACATGCCCGGTTTCTTCGCAGTCGCCATCGCAAGTTGGTTCTGGTGTGTCGGTAAAAGCTTGACGCGAGTCCTTGTCGAGGGCCTCCTTCTTCTTGCCACGGCGGCCGTGGGCGCGGCCCTGCTCGCGCCTTACGCCGCGCCGCGGATCCTGTCAGACTTTGCCGCGCAAGAAGGCTTCACCGTTTCTTACGCTGCGTCGTCCGGGACGTGGATATCCTCGGCCCAAGGTGTCTATAGTTTGCTGACCTGGAGCACAGGCGTCATCGCCTCGAGGTGGTCCATCAAGCTCCGATCTTTAAAGCCTCTGCTGGTCCCTCTCGGACTTAATCTCGTTCTGGCGTTCGTGCGTCCCTGGACGGTTGCGGATTTCACTTCCCGGTGGCTAAGACAAGCGCTCGACGGCGAACCCGCCGCAGTAATCTCTTTCCTGTTTGTGCCAGTGATTTCAGGCTTCCTGGCCTGGGTCGAGCTACAGCCTACACGCCAGAAGACTGCCGGCGCGCAGAACAGAGCATCGTAATCAAAGTGAGCGACGAAAGTTGGAAGCTCGGTCCGACGCCACGAATACGACAAGTTACGAATCAAGAAAACCACTTAACAAGCCATCTCCTCAAATCAGCTTTGGCCGAGAACAGAAATTTGACACGTCCCCACTTCGCAGACGACCTGAGTGTGAATGATGGTGATTCGAGGCTTTGGCCGGCGCGAGTTATAATGAGAGGCGTATACATGCAATCATTTTAGTGAGGAGTATTGATGAATTCCGACAATTCGCAATTACCCGAGAAAATAAGTTTCACCGGGCGCATTCTTTTTCTAACCGAAGACACTTCGCTTATTCGCCAACAACTCGAGGCGCAGGGCGACGAGCGCGAGCGCCTCGAAGCCGAACTCGCGCAGCGTTTGCTGAATGATGATCTGCCGCTAATGAGCAACATCTCGACCGACGAGATCACGCCGGGCTGGGTTTGCTTTTACTACGATGAAACGCTTGGTGAGTATGTCTACGTCGGCATGCGCGAAGGCGCGGTGAAGAAGGACGAAGTGAAGCAGGGCGGTTTCGCGGTGGTTGTCTCCGGGCTATCTAAAGGATGCGGGTCGTCGAGGGAGACTGCGCCCTATGCTGAAAAATGGGCCGGCATTCAACTCGTAATCGCGAAGAGCATTGAAAAAATCTATGGGCAAAACTCACAAAACATCGGGCTGTTGACTTCGAATGATTTTGGGCTCATCGCGCGCGTGCGCAACGACGAGCAAATTCAGCTAAGCGAGTTTACGGACGGCCTCGATCCGATTTCGCAAGCCATCGTTGAGCACGGTGGCCTGTTCAACTACAACAAGGCCCGGCTTGCAGGCAAAGTTTCACCACCTGCTTTGGACACTAAACCTCGGCCGATGACGATTGTCGAGAAAATAATCGCGCGTCATGCATTTGTGACTGCCGGGAAGGTTGGTGTTGAGGCTGTCAAGCCGGGTGACGCTTTGTTTGCGGTCGCCGATGTGCGCTTCTCGCATGAGTACGTTACACCGATGGCCGAGTCATTACTTAAACAAGCGCTTGGTCCAGACGCGCGAGTGACCGAGCCGGAATCAGTTTTTGCGTTTCGCGATCATCTGACTTTTCTTGGCAGCGTTATGTCGCAGAAGCATCGTGAAATGGGACTGCTGGAAAAGGCGGAAGGACTGGC
>JBPCLZ010000162.1:0-19786 GCA_051002775.1 Pyrinomonadaceae bacterium
TACTCCTTAGCCCGTTTGTGATTGGCCATCTCTACCGAACCGCCCGGTACGGACCCGTATGCCGGGTGGTGTGGGAGGGGGGAGCCGCGAGACTTCTCCCTATCCCGATCCGGCGTTTCAACGCCGGGTTAGGTTCTGGCTTGGTCTCGTCGCGTTGCGACGATTGAGTTCGGGTCGCTTCAAGCGTCGCTACGCGACGCGAACACTTCCTTGACCGTTCCCGGCCTTGAAAGGCCGGGCTACATTTCACACCGACGCTATACGCGTCGAAAGACATAACTACGATTCCTTCCATTCACAGGAGCTAAATCATGAGCACACCCCAAAAGAAAGTGAATCCTATTCCCGCTGAGTACCCGGGAATCACTCCATACCTATCAGTTAAAGGCGCCGCTGACGCCATCGAGTTTTACAAGAAAGCGTTCGGCGCAACGGAGATGATGCGGCTGACTGGTCCCGATGGAACGCTCGGCCACGCGGAAATCAAAATTGGCGACGCGCTGATCATGCTTGCCGATGAATATCCGGACTATGGCAACCTCAGCCCGAAGACGCTCGGCGGTTCAGCAGTGCGCTTGCACATGTATGTCGAGGATGTTGACGCATTCTTTGAAAGAGCGTTAGCGGCGGGCTCGAAGGTTCTGGTTCCTGTGGCTGATCAATTTTACGGCGATCGCTCGGGAAGACTTGAGGATCCGTTCGGCCATGTCTGGCTTATCTCAACACATGTGGAAGATGTGACACCAGCAGAGTGTGACCGGCGCATGAAAGAGTTTTCGGAAAAACAGTAAATCGTAAATAGTGAATCGTAAATAGTGGCTGCCTCCGAACGAGACTAGACACGTTCGTAGCGCGTTTTCTATTTACGATTTACGATTTACGGCACTTAGGGTACATAGGTAAGCCAGAAATAAACTGCCTGCGCCACCCCGATAAAGAACCCAATCACAGCACCAAACAATTCAATCGTCTTCAAGTGATGTTGCGCCACCGACAACACCAGCGCTTCCAGCTTCTCAATCGGATAGTCGGATACTTTCTTTCGCACGAGCCCGCCCACATCAAACTCGGCAATTGCATTTGGCAAACGCTCGCGCGCTGCCGTGGTAATTCGTTCCACCAGCGCCGCACTCGCGCGCTTCATCGAATGTTCCGAAACATGATCGCCCAGGCGGCCAATCGGCGAAATCAGCAGGCGCTCGATCTGTGAACTTAGAATCAGGTTGATCGTCTGCGCTGTGTCGTCGCGCGCCAACAACCCCAGCAGGCTCTTCGTTAGAAACTCTTTAGCGCGCTGAATCGCATCCGGGTCGAGTTGTCCGAGCGCGGCGCCCAGCGTTTGCGGCCGTAACCGTGCAAAGGCGTCGGTAACATAATTTGAAACGGATTCCGCCAAATCGTCGCTTTTCGCCATCTCAACAATCCGGCTGGCAATCTGACTTTTGATCGAGTCGAATTTTTCCGATTCGATCTGTCCAATTAACTCATTCAACGGTCGCGCCAGCACATTGTCGATTGTGGCGTTGAGAAACGCTTCTGCTTCCTGCTCAAACGCGGGGCCGCGCAGGTATTCTTCGATGCGGTTTGGCAAAGTCTTGTTAACCAGGTCATCTACTTCGCGATGAATACGCTCGCGCGAGATGAAGATTTTTTTGATGAGCGACAATTGCTCGTAGTAGTCGTCGACTTCGCGTTTGATTAGCGCGCCGATTTGTTTGCGGGTGTTCTGGCTGGTGGCAATATCGGCGAGATGATGCACGATTGGCGGCACCTGGCTGTCGATGCGCTCTTTCAGAAACGAGACAGTTTCCGGTGTAAAGGTTTCCGCCAGTGTCTCCGTACTTTTTGCCAAATCGTCGAGACGTCCGGAAACGAAATCGCCAATCTTTTTTTCAAACCCTTCTTCGTGAACCAGCCGAACGAAGCGCTCGCGCGCGAAGCCTGCAATCTCGCGAAAAACGTCTTCGCTAAAAGTATCTTCAATTCGCCGCGCCAGTATTTCGTCAAGCCGATGGTCGACAAAACGGCTGATAGCAGCTGCCGTTTCCTCGCTTTTCAACATCGCGGCGATGTAGTCGGCTAGGCGGTACTGCAACGCGGAGATGGTGTCGAGAATGGGGGCGCGCACCTGCGACGGCAGCGCGTCGATAAACGATGGGTAGACTTTCGACAGCAACTCGCCGGTGTAGACGCCTACAAAATCCTCAACCTTGCGCGCAAAGAAACTGGTTTCAAACAACGCGTCAAAGACGGTTTCCTGCGAGACCAGCTCATTACCCACTGCGTTGCCAATAGACTGCGCCAGTTTTTCTCGATGCCGTGGGATCATGCCTTGCGGCCAGATGGTGATGCCCAAAAACTTTACCGGATGGTAAGGATGAAACAACATCCAGATCGCCAGCCAGGCCGCGCCATAACCGTGAATGGTGGCAATGACGACGATCGCGATCGAGATTAGTAGTTTGAAAGTAAATGGGTCCAAAGCGAGTGAATCGTAAAGGGTAAATCGTGATTAGTAAAATTACCGTAAATCGGGAATCGTAAATCGTGAAATAGTAAGAGAATTCGGCCGCGGATGAAACGGATCCGAAAATGCGAGAGAAAACAGTCTAGCAATAGACAAAGAAGGATTTTTGAGACACGAGGCGCTGAGGAAGACGGATAGGATTCCTATTGCTTCAGATCCGCTTTTCCGCGTTAATCCGAGGCTGATTTTGCTTTTTCGATTTACGATTTACGATTCACGATTCACGAGCCGGGATTTCCACTGGAAAACCGGCATTGATCCACGCGCTGGTACCGCCGGTAACGTTTCGCAGATCGGTGAAGCCGTATTGTTGGAGGATGCTGGTGGCTGCGCTCGAGCGGAAGCCGCCGGCGCAAATCACGGCAGTCGGTTTAGCTGGATCGACGGATAGATTTCTAACGTTGGGCCCGAGAGTTGAAAGCGGAGCCTGAAGCGCGCGCGGCACATGTCCGCTCTCGTATTCAGTCGGACGCCGCACGTCGATTATTTGCAACTGGTTTTGTTCGGCTATTAGCGAGTTCAGTTCAGCGACTGAGATTTGCGGGACTGTCGCCAGTTCAAACCCGGCGCGCCGCCAGGCTTCCACGCCTCCTGCCAAATACCCTTTCACATTCTCGATGCCAACGCGCGCCAGGCGCATCTGCCCCTCCTCAACCTGCGCATCTGTTTGCGCCACCAGAATAATTGGGGCGGTCAACGGAAGCAGCGAGCCCGCCCAGACCGCAAACTGCCCGTTCAAACCAATGTTGAGCGAGCCCGGTACGTGACCGGCACCAAACTCAGCCGCCGTGCGCACGTCGAGAACGGTGCAAAGCAAACTGTTAGTTTGAGACGTCAGGTCACGAAGCTGTTCTGGCGTTAACGCTTTCGGCTTCGGCAATTCACTTAAAGTTTCCGCGCCCGTGCGATTTATTTCCGCGTCTTTTGGAAAATAAGCAGGCGCCTCAGGTAGCTCGGCCGTCATCATGCGCACAAATTCATCTTTGGCCATTGGCTTGAGCGCATAGTTAAACTTCCGCTGCTCGCCTATGGTTGACGACTTCTCTTTCGACATGTTCTTGCCGCACATCGAACCGGCGCCGTGGGCCGGATAAACTTCCACGTCATCCGCAAGCGTCAACAGTTTCCCGTGCAACGTGTCGTACATCATCGCTGCCATTATCTGCGGCGTATAGCCTTTGCCGCCGGCAAGATCGGGACGGCCCACGTCGCCGATAAAAAGCGTGTCGCCCGTTAACACTTTCTGCGGTTGATTGGAAACCTCGGTATCAGTTACCAGAATACAAACGCTTTCCGGCGTGTGCCCTGGAGTTTCCATGATTCGCAAAATGAGTTTTCCCAGTTTGATTTCATCGCCTTCTTTGACGGCACGGTGCGGAAAGGTTGCGCCCGCCTTCTCACTAAAAACAATCTCGGCGCCCGTGCGTGCCGCGAGTTCGCGATGTCCGCTCACAAAATCGGCGTGCAGGTGAGTTTCGAGTATGTATTTGATTTTGAGACCTTGCGCGTCGGCTTCCTTGAGATACTCGTCGACATCGCGTTGCGGATCGACTACAGCCGCTTCGCCTTCCGAGCCAATCAGGTACGAGGCGTGGGCCAGACAGCCAAGATAAAATTGTTTGAAGTACATACTTTTAAGAATTGCCGCTCAAGACAGTTGTCTCACAGGTTGGGAAGGTGGGCTTGCCCCCGCTCTTCGTCGCGATAGAAGTTTCCTCCAAATCGAAGAGCGGGGGCAAGCCCGCCTTCCTGACTGCAAATTTATCAGAGCGAATTTTCACGTCGCAGTAGACTTTATTCAACGCCTACCAGTTCTACCAGGTCTGACCCCTTCCTGGGCAAGCGATAAGATTCCCGCGTGGGTTTTAGCGGACGCAACATCCAGTAAGGCCGCCGCGTGGCGTCGGGCGAAAACTGATCAGCCGGCCGCGTCATTGCCAACCATTTTTTGTAAACCTCGCGTGACTTCGCCGTGTCGACGAAAACATCGCCGACGTTGTCGCCGTCTTTAGCGCGCGTCACGCGCACCGCCTGATGCCAGCAATGCATTCCTGAAATAGGATCGGGATGGACCGGAAATGTCATGTTCTGGTGAACGCCCACGTCGCTCCACCAGATGCGCAGCGTGTCAGGGTCGCTCGATTCGTAAGGCTCGGCGCCTTTCTCGCGCTTGAGTCCCCACTCGGTCCCTTCGTGATCAAGTTTCACTGTCGCCATTAATTGCCGCTGGCCCTGTTCGCTTAATTTCCAACGGCCCATGTGGTGACTGCACGCGACGATGCCGGGGCGAATGCCTTCCGTCACCCAGGCGCGCACAACGAAGTAGCCAATTTCAGTTTCGACGCGCACTAGATCGCCGGTGCGTGCGCCGAGTTTGGCCGCATGGTTGGTATGGATCCAAAGCGGATTTGTGTGCGCAATCTCATCGAGCCACTTGGCGTTGGCGCTGCGCGTATGAATCTGAACCGGCAAACGAAAAGTTGAAATGAGAATTGTTTCGTCCGTAGCAAGATTGTCGGGATGGACGTGACTCTTTGCGTAAGTTGGAACGGCGAATTCATTCCAGCCCCACTGCGCAAGTGTGCTCGAGTAAAATTCGAGCCGGCCACTTGGCGTCGGAAAGCCGCGCTTGATTTCGCCATCGACTTGAATGCCAACAAAGCGCCGGCCGGCTTCGTCGCCGTCGGGACTGGGAAGGGGAACAACGTTTGGCGAAGCGGGTTTCGCAGTACGCGTGAAAACCCGGCCGCGCGCGTCCACGTTGATGTCATCCAGCTCCTCGCCAGGCACGCTTTCTTCATAAAGCGCCCCCACCTTCTCTTTAATTTCATACGCGCCATAGCGGCGCATAAATTCCATCGGCGTCAGGTTTTCCAACGCGGCTTTTTCCGGCAATCCGGGCAACGAGTTATCAAAGATCCATTCGTAGTATTCGTCAACGCTGAGACGTGTGCCCGGATTCTTTTTCGATTCTACATACTGGCGAATCCCGAGAGAGCCGTCCCTGTCGATGCGCCAGGTAAGTTCCATCCAGAACTCGTTTTCCTCCCAAACTTCGCCGGGATTAACTTGACGGGTGTCGGCGATTTCTTCGCCCCCGCGCTGGCGGTCAGCTTTCTTCACGGGCTGGCGAAAGCCGAGCCACTGCGCATCGTGCGTCTCATACGAATGAATGTCGTGACGTTCGGAACCATGGCCCATCGGCAGAACGTAGTCGGCGAAGTACGACGTCTCATTCCACGTCGGCGTCAGTGCCACATAGCAACCAACCAAGTCAGGGTCGGTCAACATTTCAATCCATGAGAAACCATCAGGGTTGGTCCAGACTGGGTTGTAGACACGCGTGAAATAAACATCGAGTTTTGCGCGACCGTCTTTCAAAAAATGCGGGAGCAGAAAAGACATCTCGTGCATCGACAGCGGGTACTCGCGCGGCCATTGCGTCTCGTTCCACATTTGCGGATGCGGCGGCGAGTAGATCGGCTTCGGCACAAACTTGTTCCAGGCGTTGGGAAACACACCGCCTTCAGTGGCTACAGCGCCAAGCAATGCATTCAACATGAACACGGCGCGCGCGACTGCCCAGCCACCGCTAACTCCGGACGTAACACTGCGCCAGTTGTGACTCGAAAAGCGCGTGCCGGCAGTGGCGATCACTTTTGCAATCTCTTCGATTGTCTTGGCATCAACACCGGATTCCTGTGCAGCGAACTCGAAAGTGTATGCGGCGTAGAGCTGTTTTAGCTCAGCTTCAAACTGTTCAAAGGTTTGCGGGGGCAAGCCCGGGGTCCCCGGCGGGGCAGCCCCGCTGGGGTGGAAGCCACCCTTCCCAACCTGAGAGGTATCAAGTTCTGACCTCTGACCTCCGACCTCTGACCTCTGTTCCAGGTATTCTTCCCAATTCCACCAACGCCTCACGAACTCGCGGTTGTAAAGATTGTTTTGAATCAGGTAATTCGCGATGGCCAGCAGCATCGCGCCTTCTGAACCGGGATAGGGCGCGACCCAATAGTCGGCATGCGTGGCAGTGTGCGACAAGCGCGTGTCAAAGACGATCAACTTCGCGCCATTGGCTTTGCCGTCCATGACGCGCTGCGCATGCGGGTTGAAGTAGTGGCCGGACTCGAGATGCGCACTGATTAGCAGAATTACTTTTGCGTTGGCGTGATCGGGACTGGGCCGATCAAGCCCCATCCAAAGTTGGTAACCTTCCCGACTACCCGAGGAACAGATATTGGTGTGCGAGTTGTGACCGTCAACTCCCCAGGCGGCGAGGATGCGCTCAGTGAATCCATCTTCACCGGGACGCCCGACGTGATACATGATCTCGTTGCGACGGTTTTCAACAATAGCTTTGCGAATGCGCGAGGCGATGTCATCGAGCGCTGCATCCCACGTTGTCTGCTCCCATTTACCTGCACCACGTTTACCGGCACGTTTGAGCGGATAAAGAATGCGATCCGGATCCTGGATTTGATTGAGCGTTGCGGGCCCTTTGGCGCAGTTGCGTCCGCGCGAACCCGGATGCTCGGGATTACCTTCAAACTTCTGCACCTCGCCGCTGACTTTGTCGATGTAAGCAAGCAAGCCGCAGGCAGATTCACAGTTGAAGCAAGTGGTGGGAACCAACGAGTAGTGCCGCTCTTTCCGATTGGGCCAGGCCTGCGAATCAAGCTCGGTCCAATTGTCCCAGCGCTCCTTAGGCGGGAACGCAGCGAGATGGCTCCGGCTCGGGCCGGGATAGAAGGTTTCATCCATTTTAGTCCTGCTCAAACTAAGTGTTTTCTTCAGAATCGGTCCATCCAATAATTCGGTTGCTGATGACGATGCATCACTGCTAACACCCGAATCATCGGTCTTCACCCTGTAAACAACGCCGTAAGGAAAAGTATTCAATCTACAGCGTCGAACAATCCGAGACAGTGGTTGCCAACCGTTTGGAAATTTGAGAATTCGCGAGATCGCCAGTTCAATCTCAGCGCGAAATCGATCACCTAGTTCTTTCCGAATGCTGTCGTAATGGTTCTCGATCTCTTCGATCTCTTTCTCGGCGTGAGGATGAAAGGAGTACTTCATCGCTTGTATCGAGCGCGCAATCTATTCATCACATCCTCGCCCGGAATCGGTGTTACGACACCATCCTCTATTTCTTTATCACGCCGCTCAGCCTCTTCAGCCCAGAGCGCGTCCATCCTCTTTTGATCCTCAGAGTCCAAGCTCTCAAGCAGGTGTTCTGCAAGCATCGCTCTGGTTCCAGGCGGCAGAGACAGCGCGGCGCTAATTATCTCTTCGTAAGTGCTCATGGTTTTCTCCAGTGATCAGCGATGGGTTAAGTAGCTCGGCATAAACGTCGTCCTCGGGATTGTCCCAAATGGCCGTGAGCGCCGATTCGCCAGCTTTCAACCAGAAGTCGTCGCCGTTTGAAATAATGGTAACGAGGACTTCCGTACCATCAGGAACGTCAAGCCTTTCGAGCAGCTCGATCCTTCCTTCGTTGACTATGGCTCGAATTCTTTCTTGCATGGCTACAGATTATTACATGTCAATGCGTAGTGAGCTAAGCTAACGGTACCGACTGCCCCGCCTGTACGTAAGCATTTTCGTAAAGCATCATTCCCACCAAAGCCAACGGCGCGCCGGCTACGCCTATCGTTGGTGCCAGGACACCAAGAAGAGCGATCACCGGGATAAGTCCGCCCACCAGGGACAAGATCGTTCCCATCCAGAAATCGTTTCGATAGCGTCCGCGCACCATTTCCCAGATCGCCAAACGCGCGTGCGCGGTCGGATGCGTTAGTGAAACCTCACCCCAGATCATTAGCACGTGAATCACACTGGATATCGCGAAGAACCAGGTCAACGGAAAGATGAGAGAAGCTGTGCGTATCGTACTCACATCAAGATACATTGCCAGCGGCAACAACACTGCTGAACCCAGCAACAATGCCTGCACCAGCAGATGCGGTGGCAGTAGTGGGTTTTGCCACATGTCGCGCGCTTTCGCCTGTGCGAAGAGGTACGCGGTATAGACCGCCGTCATTATCGATAACGGAATCCCCGCCACCGTCAGCCAGGTTTGAAAAGTTTGTGATCCAAACCAACTCGCAAGGAAATGCAACGCAAGCACGAGCGTATAGCCGGCAATGATGAATGCGCCTTTCACCAGCCAACTGCGCCACTGCGGCCGGGTGAAGATCAGATAAAAACGTTCAGGATGTTCCAGGTCCCAAATTAATAGCCCACCAGTGATTGCCAGAAAAATTCCGGAAACAACCGGCGTCGCCCACAACCAAAGCGAATTATTCACACTCAGATAACCAAACAACACGAGCAATGCAGCTACCAGATAAACTCCGCTGGCAATTCCCTTGGTCCACGTGTAGAGACTGACTTTCCAGTCCCAGGGAATCGCGTGGGCAACGTCATAAGAGAGCAATGCCGCCGCGGAGCTGTTGTTGTAGTTTGGATTTCCGGAAACGACGGTGCCGGAATCGTATTGTTGTTCGCTCCACATAAAAAGCCCGCCATCAGGCCGTCGCGCCGCGATCGGATCTAATGTCGCCTGGTGCGCGCCTTTGTAAAACAGTTTTGGCAGCGTCTCTTTTTCCGGACGCCGCACCGACACTGCTTCGCGATTAATGATTTGTGAAACGTATGACTCGGTGTCGTTCATGTCCCCGATCAGAATCGCTTGTGTCGGGCAGACAACAACGCATGCCGGTTCCAAACCCACATCGATACGGTGCGCGCAGAAGTTACATTTTTCCGCGGAATGATCTTCGGGATTAATGAAGATGGCGTCGTAAGGGCACGCGGCCATGCACGCCTTGCAACCGATGCAAATCGATTTGTCGAAATCGACAATGCCGTCCGCGCGTTTGAACATCGCCGTAGTGGGACAGGCGGTCACGCACGGCGCGTGCGCGCACTGATTGCAACGCGTCACCTGATGGGCACGCCTCACCTGCGGAAAGATACCAACGTCAACGTGCTTTACGTAGGTACGCGTGACCGAAAGCGGCACGAGGTTTTCAGACTTGCACGCAGTTGTGCAGGCGTGACAGCCAATGCAGCGCGTGTGGTCGATGACCTTGGCCCACTTCACCGGTTGGTTTTGTGACTCTTCGTGCATCAATCTCGCATTCGAGTTGGTTGATTGAGCGCGAACTATACCATGAGGTCCGAAGATTATCCGCGGCCCAATTTCGCCAGCCAGCCCAGCTGTCCAGCATCAACGACGAACGGCGGCATTGACAAAAGCACGTGGCCGTAAGAAATTAGCTTAGGTTTGTCAGGTTACAGAATATACGGAGGTTTTCTATGCGTCTTCTTATTTCTTTCCTTGCGCTAAGTTTGCTGGGCGCTGTGGCGCTAAGCGCCTGTAATTCTGCGGAACTGAAAAACAGAAGCGGCCCCATTGCCAGCGCCTCGCCGGCGGCACCCGCGCCCAATGATGGCGTTCGCCGTATCACCCCGACCGAGCTTCAGGATTTGTTGGCGAAGAATGAGGCCTTCGTAGTCGATGTGCGCAACGAAGCGTCCTACAACGCCGGCCACATCCGCAGCGCGAAGCTGATTCCAGAACAAGACATTGCCAACCGTGTAAGCGAACTGCCAAAGGACAAGATCATTGTTACCTACTGTTCTTGACCGGCCGAACAGACGTCCGCCCGTGCGGTGGTCGACATGAGAGGCAAGGGAATCAATAATGCGGCTGCGCTGCTGGGCGGTTATGTTGCCTGGCAAAATGCTGGATTGCCGATTGATAAAAAGCAGTAGGCAGGAGCAGTAGGCAGTAGGCAGAAGCAGCAACCCAGAAAGCACAAAGCACACACGCAAACACAATTAGCTGTTCCGCTGTCTCCTCGTATTTGGTCTAAAACGAATGCACTGTTCCAACTGTGGTTCATATATTCCCCCGGGTGTGCGTTTCTGTTCAAACTGCGGCTCGCCCGCCGGGGATCCGGAAGTGACGCGCATTGCGCGCGTGCAAGGAGGCCTACCGGTCCAAGCGGATTTAAACGAAGATCTCGAGCAAGTCATCTTCACCGTCCGTCCCACGATGATCTTTATCAAGTTGGGATACGCACTGGCCGTACTCGCCGCCTTTGCCGTGGTGTTCTTGTTGGCGTGGATAGATGTGCCGGCTTTATTTTCCGTTCCTATCGCTCTGGCGCTGCTGCTCGTTCCCGCGTACTACCACCTCAGGCGCAATATGGTTCGCTACACGTTGACCGATTCCAAACTCGAAATCGACACCGGACTGATCGCACGCACAACCCGCAACGTTCCACTCAGCAAAATTCAGGACGTGACCGTTTCTGCCAGCATTCCGCAGCGTCTGCTGGGGTTTGGAGATTTAATCGTTGACAATGCCAGCGAGCAGAGTGGCACGACAGTCCTGCACAACATCAGTAATCCTCGTCACTACGCTGATCTCCTTTTACGCCAACTAAGACGCTGGCATTAGACTTCCTTGCGGATTACAACCGGCTCGCTTGCTGGAACATCTAGATAAAAGCGGGTTCTAAACGAAGACTACTATTATTTTTATGGTGAATCTGTCTTTCAAAATACTAAGTCTGTTTGTCGTTGTTTTGTCCATAACCGTCAGCTGCCTGGCCGGAGGCGGTGGTCAGGAAGACTTTGCAAAAGCAGCGCAGAGCTTACCTGACAAGATTGGTGATTTTCGCGGCAGTACGCAAGCAACGGTCATCGATGCAGGACCCGCAGGGCCTAAGATGCTGAGGGTAAAGCGAACATACATAGCCGCGAACGGCGACACTTTTGAAGTTGTACTCGCGCGTACGCAAAATGACAGCAGCGCTTATGCCTTGTTAACTGCCGCGAGGCCCCAGGGAAAGGAAGTCAAACTCAGCGAGATCGGGACCGCGAGCATTGTCGAGGCGCGGTCGATCGACTTTGTAAAAGGCAATGCGTACGCGCATTTGGTTAACCTCTCAAACAGCACTTCTGATGAACTAGCCCAATTGGCGCACAGTCTTGCGCAACAGCTGGATAAGGGCGAAGACGACATTCCGGTGCTCATCAAACATCTTCCGAACTGGGAGACAGTTCAACCGCGCGCTTCATACGTAGTCAGTCTGCAGGCATTGAAGGATTTGTTGCCACAACAACGTGTGTTGGACGCCGTTTCATTTGAAGGCAGCGCGGAGGCTTCGCTCGCGAATTATGACGCGGGCAAACTCCTGATTATTGAATTCAATACCGCGAAGATCGCAAGTGACAACGATTGGAACATTAAAACCAAAATCAACGAACTGCGCGGTGCCGGCTCGGATGCAAGCGCGCTACCTACTGCGTATCGCCGCGTCGGAAACTATTCGGTGTTTGTGTTTGACGCGCCCAGTGAGCCGGCGGCCAACGAATTAATCGATCAAGTGAAGTATCAGCAGGTGGTGCAGTGGCTGGGTAACAATCCTTATGCGTACGAACAAGCGACGCGCGAGTTTACTGAAACAACCCTGGGAGTTTTTGTTTCGGTGGTTAAAGCTTCAGGCCTGGCATTCGCTACGTGCCTTGCAGTGGGCGGCTTCCTCGGCGCACTCTTGTTCGCTCGTCGCCGCGCACAGCAGCGAGCCGCCCAGGCTTATAGTGATGCCGGCGCAATGTTGCGTCTGAATTTGGATGAAATGACGCGTGAGACTAATCCGGCTCGACTGCTCGGGCCGGGCACGCGCTAGTCGCGCGACTCCAGAGTGCAATGAAAAAGCGCGGGACCGAATTCGACCCGCGCTTCCCTGTTTTCCCCTAACCTTAAACAAATAATGCGGGCTGCTGATCTTCCTGGGAGGCTCCCCCAAGCCCCTTCAGGACGGAAATCAGCAGCCTCGCAATGATTGCCCATCGACTGTGCGCTAGCGTTAACTCCGTTCCCCCGAAAGAGCCACCGCCTGCTTTTCAATCGTGAGAGGATGCCTCCCCCAAAGCTTCCACTCCCCACAATCTTTGAGCCTGACCCGATTTACCCTTCTTACCCTTCTTGTGTCGGTTCTCTTTTAGCAACGACTGTGCCAGCGCTCTTGGTAAATACCTGGCGTAATCCAGTCGTAACCTTTAGCCAGCTTTTTCCTAAGAAAACAGTGGAAGGCCGCCATTATCAGCGCAGTCACGCGTTCAAAACGCGCCCCGGCTCGTACATCTTCAGTACATCGGGCGATGTTTGCGCGAACGAAAATCGCTCGCGGCACTGCGAGTCGACCCGTCTTGGCGCACGAGGATTTAAGGAAGGGCGTCGGCTAAGACTTCAATTTCTTCAGGGGTGTTGTAAAGATGAGGCGAGATGCGTAAGCGATCGCGGCGCGGGGCGGTGATTATTCCTCGGTCTTTCAAATGCGCGTACAGATTCATTGGGCTCAAGCCATCCGTGTGTTGAATGCAGACAATCTGCGATTTCTCCTTTTGTTCTCTTGAACTCATAATCCGATAGGGCTTGTTTGCCAAACGCTCGCAGAGATGATCACTAAGCATCTCCAAATGCGCCTGGATTCTGTCGACTCCTGTTTCAGTGAGAAGTTTTAGGCTTTGCTCGAGTCCGTGGATCAGCGCGGCTGGTCCACTGCCCGTTTCCCAGGCGAGCGTTCCCCTGTTCCAACCCTGCGAAAAGTTACCGTGGTCATCCGGGTCAGGAACACTGATCCAGCCCACCAACGTTGGTTGAATTCGCTCGCGCGCTCGGTCGGAGAGACAGAGAAATCCCACACCCTCCGGCGTCAAAAGCCACTTGTGACAAGCGCCGGCGGCAACGTCAACCAACTCGGCCTGCACATCAGTGGGAATCACTCCTAACCCCTGAATTACATCGACGACCAGCAGTGCGTCATGATCCCTAGCGGCGCGTCCGATACGCTCGAGATCGGCGCGGAAGCCCGACGCGTATTGCACCTGGCTAATCGCAACCAGCCTCGTTTTACTATCAATCAAGCCAAGCAACTCATTCAGATCAACCCGGCCGTCACGTTCCTCGGCCATCCGTACTTCTACGCCGAACGCGTCACTAAGTCTGAGCCAGGGATAGACATTCGAAGGAAACTCGTTGCGAAAAGTTACCAGGTTGTCGCCCAGCTGCCAGCGTAGACCATTGGCAACTGTCGACAGCCCATCGGATGTATTGCGCACGAAGGCAACTTGCTCCGGACGAGCGCCCAGCATCGCTGCCAACAGTTGCCGGGTTCTTTCTTTGGTAGCGAGCCAGCTGCGGAAGTTAACGATTCCGTTTTCGGAAACGTCTTTTAACTGACTTTGTATGGCAGCGATCGTCGGAGCCGGCGGCGGAGCGACGGCAGCGTTATTGAGGTAGTTTAACTGCTGGGTTACGGGAAACAGCGCGCGCAGATCGTTGTTCATTGACTGGTGGATTTAGTCAGCACTGCGGGCGGTGCTGACTTGATGAAAGGATCAAGGGGCATAGGGACGGCCATACAGTTCTTTGTACAACCAGCCGAGTACGCGCGCTTCCGCCGTACAGAGTGTCTCCAGCCAGCAGTTGATCAAGAATTCTTCGCGGCCACGAGCCGAAGGAATTTTCTGGGCTTCACCCACGACCGACCCGCCGCCCTGCAAATCAAGCTGATATGCCGTCGTCGCCGCCTCGTTAGCTTTTGATGCTGAATCGAGTGCGTTCAAGAGTTGGCTGATCCAACTATGAAGTTCGCGTTCGGTGGCATGCTGTGCGAGCGCCTGAATTATTCCGACTGCGAGACGGTCCTCAGCACGGTTGAAAGCGAATACATGCTCACCTGACGCCTGGCTGTGCTGCTGTTTCCACTGAAAAACTTCTTCCACGTTACGGTGTTTGACGATCGCGACACGCTGATCGAAATCCAGGAACCACTGAATAACATCGGGCACTGAATCCACATCCACTCTACCGGCTGCATCACGGCCCAGAGCAGGCGGTGCTGCAGACGCGCCGTCGCCGTTGCCGGTAGTTGCTTTTGAAACTTCAGGACTGCTCATGAAAGAATAATGGCTTAATCTTGAGCGCGGTGTAGTTTAAACACTGCTGTGACTTCCCCAACCACATCCCCACGCCGGTTAAGCACTGGAAAAAACGCGTAGCGCGAGACGGCCTCCAGCGATTCCTCAACCAGTACTCCCAATTGGCGCAGCGACTCAATCACGACGGTAGGGCGCGCGCGATGATCGTCACCGTCTTCAATTTTCAGCGCCAGCCCAAAACCTCGCGGCCAATCATCGCAGGGTAGAACGCCGACTGTATAAACGCCTTCGGCGCCAACTTTCGAAATCAGGCGGCCGCCCGCGGCACGCATCATCTCGGTGTCAAGGCGGTTAACCGAGCCGCCGATCAGCTCGGGATATTTAGTCATCGCCGAAACGATCCGTAAACAAGCTGCTTTTGTTTGCTCATCAAAGTCGTCGGGCGGCGACACCAGACGTGCATACATCAACGCCATTGCTTTGACCGTCACGCCAAACACTGGAACGCCGCAGCCATCAATGCCGACGGAAATATCTTCGATGGGGATTTCAGAAAACTGTGACATGACATCGCCGATTGCCAGTTGCACCGGATGGCTCGCCTCGTAATAGTTTTCAGTAGGGGCACCCAGGTGGATAGCCATCGCCAGCATGCCGGCATGTTTGCCGGAACAGTTGTTCTGCAAAACGTTTGGTGCTTCGCCGCGCTCGCGCAACTTCTTCGTTTCTTCCGGGCTGAACGGCTCATGCGTGCCGCACTTCAACGCCTCGGGACCGAGCCCAATTTTCTTGAGCATCGACGCAGCCACTTCCGTGTGCATCGGTTCCCCGCTATGCGAAGCGCAGGCCAGCGCAATCTCTTTGTCAGTGAAGCCAAAACGGTCAGCGGCGCCGCAGGTTATCAACGGAATGGCCTGATGAGGTTTGGCGGAAGAACGAAGAAAAGTGACTGTTTCAGGCGCTCCGAGATGCGCCACAGTGCCACCGTCAGGTTCGACTGCCACCACATGACCGCGATGACGCGATTCAGTAATTGCGCCCCGCGTCACTTCAACTAACGGCTCAGCGGCGGGAACCTCCAGATTGTTTGCCGATGGTTGTCGACTAACCTGCATTGACCTTTAATTGTTTTGGTAGTGATCGCTTTGATGACCGATAAGCTTTAGCTCGTCGTAACGCGGCAACAACTAAAGTTTATCGGGCTTTTAGCGACACTGATCGTGACCATTGTTTTGACTTGCTTAGGGGAACGGACGGCATGTTACCACGAGGCGATTGGAAAACTGACTTGGTATAGAAAACAACAACAAAAAAGGCAGAAGGTTTTCCTTCTGCCGCCTGAAATTTGCATGGTCCTGTTTGTTTAGCTTTTGCCTTGTTTCCTGCCGCGCCTAGTGCCATAGCTTAGGACGGTCAGTTTCACAGTGCGTCTCCCAAATCGCATCGCTTCACGGGTACTTGGAATCCAGATATCGACGCGACGTCCACGGATTAAACCGCCTGTGTCCGCAACCAGATACTCGCCAGAGTATCCCGGGTGCTCAAGTCTGACGCGCGAACCGAGCGGCAAAACACGAGGATCGGCAGCGATCAGACCACGGCTCACCATTCGGCCGCTGGCAGTTCTGCCTCTTAAACTATAGGCCGTGGCCGCATAGCTGGTAGCTGGACCGACAGGTTTATCGCTCGTTGTTTTTAAGGAGGCAAAATCCGTCTCGCTGGGAGCTTTTCCCTGTGTCTGAGCGGTGTCTGCTTTTTGCTCTTTGAATTGTGAAAGAAGGGTTTCGGCTATTGAAGGTGTTGCTGAAAAAATTACAAGGCCAAATAGAAGCACAAACGCAATGGCTGCGCTGCGGCCGATTATTGCATTCATCCGTCGGGTCTCCTGTCCGAGTTGTTGTTTAGAGTAGTTTTCAGCGACTGCGCGAGTCTGTTCTTTCCTAAGACTCGACCTCGGCTCTAAGGAGTCAAAACCATGTCAGCCGAAGTTGGGGGCTTGCATCCTTGATGCTTACGCTGAAAACCGCCAGGCCCACCAAAAGAAAATGCGGGGCAAAACTCCCCCGCTTGTCGGCAAGGAAACTAGCACACGCCTTCAAGGCCAGTCCAGGCGTGAACATGACCGAAACCCGGGCAAAGGGCGCGCAATTTGGCCTAAATAGTGAAATGGTATGAGTTAGACCAGGGAGATAAAAATCAAACGTGTCCGGTAAGAAGGCTAAATTGAGAGAAAATTCTCAATAACGCGGCGACCATCGAGGTGTTCGTCGTCGAAGAGCTCGGGGTGAAACTGGACACCAAAAAGCGGCCGGCTGCTGTGCTGCATGGCCTGAACCGGTGAGTTTTCGTTCCATGCCGTTGCCCGAAAGCCTTTCGGCAGTTGCTTCACTTCATCAAAGTGGGAATGCCAGACGGTGATCTTCCGAGGCAAGTTTTTGAAGATGCCGTTGCCGTCTGTCTCGACGGGAAAATAGCCGCGCTCGCGTTTGGCGCCTTCGTAACCTTCGCCCGGCTCGAGGCGCGCCATCAGATCTACTGGAGCTCCAAACGCCAGCGCGATCTGCTGATGCCCGCCGCAGATGCCCAGGATTGGCTGCGCAGCTTTCTTTATCACTTCAAATACGCCGGCGAGTGATTCGTTCGAATATTGATCCCAGGGATGACTTTGACCACTGAGTATGATGTGGGAAGGTTGCAGCGATTTTACACGCTTGAGGGAAACTGCATGAAAAGGCTCGGTGAGTATCTCAATACCTTCGCGCACGCGGCCCAGCACGGCACGCAACTCCCGTGGGCTTGCGCCCTGGCCGTCGATAGTGTTGTCGATGAGATAAAGCAGCGATGTGGCAGTCACTTCGGAATTCCGGCGGCCTCCCAGCCATTTGGTTTAATGCCCAACGAATAAAGCTTGCCGTTGAAGGCGCCGATATAGATCCGCCCACCCACCACCGCCGGGGTGGCGTTGATGTTGTCGCCAATTTTGAGTTCCGCGAGCTTTTGCCCATCTTTGGCCGACAACATATAAATCCATCCGGTCTTGTCGCCAAAAACGACTCGTCCGTCGACCACTGGTGAGGTTCCCCAGATAGGCCCGCGCATCAGTTGTTGCCAAACAACCTTCCCGGTGTCAGCGCTAAGGCAGTACATGAAACCGTTGTTCGATCCAATGTAAATTCGATCCTTAACTACGATGGGGCTGGCCCAGAATCCGCTGCGCTCCTTGTAGTTTTTGCTAAGGCCACCATCAGCTTTGAATTTCCAAACCGCTTCGCCGGTTTGCTGGCGGAAGCAATAAACGTAACCATCCTCGGCGGCTGTGTAAACAAAACCTCCAGCCACTGCCGGTGTGGCGTCGGAATCCGAACCAATACGCGCTTTCCAGATGGTTGAGCCGTCGCTCAGGTTAAGGCAGTAAAGGTCGCCCTGTTCGGTGCCCGTGTAGATTCGGCCATCGGCGATAGAGAAACTTCCCTCCATTGAACCCAGGCGTTCCGTCTTATAAATAAGCGAGCCGTCTGCCAGATTGAGACAATAGAAAAAGCCATCTTCGCTTCCGAAGTAGACCCGGCCATCAACTACAGCCGCCGAACAGTCGACCTCGAACCCGGTTTCGAAATCCCAGATCAGCGTGCCGTCCTTCGCATTGAGGCAGTAGACTTGGTGGTCCAAGCCGCTGGCAATGATGCGATCGCCCGCGATTGTGGGTGTGGCTTTGAAACTATCTTTCGCCTGGTATTTCCAGATAACTGCGCCGTCGTGCAGGTTAAGGCAATACAAATTGCCATCGGCCGAGGGAAAGTAAACGCGATCGCCTGCAACCGAAGGTTGGCCGGGCCACGAGGTGCCGCCCCACCCATCCGTATGTAGGCGGCCGCTAATCAAACCAGTTTCATTCTCCCAAACAACTTCGAGTGGACCTTCTTCCCAAGGCCCCGTGCCGTAGAAGTTGCGCTCGCTATTGCCAAGCCAGGCGGGAAAATTAACTGGAGTCGGCGCCGCTCGCTCGGCTACCGGCTCAGCTGATGTTTCTTTTACGAGCTCACCCGCGCAGGCCGAAAGCATCACCAGCAGCGCCAGCGAAATAGTTGCGGCAAAAAGGCGCAGAAAGGGACCGGAAATTAATGAGGTGCGATTCGACTTGGGAGAGCTCATGGGGGACTTCCAATACTACGCTGGCCCGAAGTTGACCGAAATAGCCCGCTTCTTGATCTCAGGGGAGTGGCGCCAGCCATTGACCTGAATAAATTACTTCAGCAGTGCCTGTAATTACAACCTCACCATCGTTACGCCAATGGATTTTCGCGCGGCCGCCCGGCATCTCGACCTCGATGGCCCGATCGGTTTTTTCCTTGACCATCGCGGCTACCGCCGCTGCACAGGAACATGTTCCTGACGCAGTCGTTTCGCCGACACCGCGTTCCCAGATACGCAATTCGATGCTCTCGCGATCCTTGACGCGCACAAACACAACGTTGGTGCGCTCGGGAAACTGTTGGTGATTCTCTATTTCGCGCCCAATTCGACGCCAGTCAAGTGCCGCGAAATCGTCAACAAACAAACAGCAGTTCGGATTTCCCATTTGCAATGCTGTGACCTTGAAATTCTCACCAGCGACATCCAGATCGTAATCGACTACCTGGTCCATCGGACGATCGGTCAGCATCGGGATTGATGCCGAGTCAAACTCGGGCTGCCCTAACTCTGAATCGAACAGGTAGGGGCCGTTGCCCTCATCAGCGCGCAAAACATAACGTTTCACCCCCGCTCGCGTACTCAACCGCAACTCTTTTGCCTGCCACAATCCTTCGTAATACAGGTAGGCGGCGGCGCAACGAGTGCCGTTGCCTGAAAGAGAGGCCTCGCTGCCGTCGGGATTAAAAATGCGGACCTGAAAATCTGCTGACCGATCCTGAGAAGGGCTGACTACTGCGATGCCGTCAGCGCCAGCTCCGTAATTTCGATTGCAGATGCGGCGCGCGAACTCGCCCAAACCATTCGAATCGGGAAATTGATTTGCATCAATGACGATGTAGTCGTTACCGAAGCCATGAAACTTGATGAACTTTAGAGGCATGATTTATGTAAAGCAAACTGTTAGTTTGCGTTGCTGCAAGTAGCACAGACTTTTAGTTTGTAGTCTTTCTCCCTCTCCCTTTGGGAGAGGGTTGGGGAGGGTACAAACCGGTAACATAGTTTACAGAATGAACCGGGCACATGGTTTACATTGCGTCGGCAAGGAGGAGGATGCCGATGCCGTGGAAGGAAACCAGTGCCATGGGCCAGAGAATTCAATTGATA
>JBPCLZ010000163.1:0-17710 GCA_051002775.1 Pyrinomonadaceae bacterium
CCGTCAGGCGAGCGACGCAGCAAAAGTGTTTGCGTCTTCGTGTGGTTGTTTTGATCTATGAGATACATGTTGCCGTCGCGATCCAACCAGGGGCTCATGCTGCGCGGGGGATGAGTTGTCGGTTCCAATAGATAAGTGCTGGTGCCCACCGGTGTCATCTTCCATACATCGCTCACCCACTTCTGCCTCTCGTAACTGACGTCTCCACCATAAATATTGTCCTGCGCATCAATCGTCAATTCGTGCACATGCCTGCCATTAACGCCTGGACGAAACACAGAAAGCTTTCCCTGTTTGTCGATCTTCCAAACAGTTTCCAGATCGCTGAAGTAAACATTGCCGGCCCGATCAACGACGATACCGGTAGCCGGATGAGCATCTGCGCGTGAGAAAAGAAACACCTGCGTTACCAACACAAGTATGACTATTAGAAACTTATATCTCATAACGACTCCGGTGAATGAACCTTAACAACTGGTGAACGCAAGTTTGAATTGCAATAGTATTTTGCTTTCGCTCCGCCGGAGCGGGATGTTTATAGCAACAATCTGTCTTCGCTCCGTTAAGAGCGAAACCCTCAGCTGCATAATTGCCGGCGCGCTCCAGCGGTAGCGCTCCTACGGAGCTGAGGAGTAAAGAGAGAATCGCCAGGCTATAATTATCTTGCCCCGCTGGGGCGAAGGACGAACGGGTTCTGTGGCACCTCGAACTTGAATTCGCGACTGACCTACCGACAAATGGCGGACCGCAATTCATTGTCCAGTGCAATTTCGAGAGCAGCGTTCAACTTTTATGTCGCGGACACCTCTTAGCACACCATCAGCGCCGCGAGTTAGCTTTAGTATTGAAGCAAAACTTCCCTCACCCAAATGCTGTGCTCGAATTTCCTGAGTAATAAAAGGATCTCCCTCGAACAAGAACTCGTCGATCCAGTACTCGGGATAACCGGGTCCCGACACGTTCGCATGAATATGAGCTGGATTAGTGCCTCCCGGATAAGGCGCCGGTTTTATCGTGCGAAATTCGTAATGCCCTTCCGCATTCGTTCGCATAACGCCCTGAATGCGCGTGTTGCGGTTATCTCCGCCGCTCGCCGACGCCTTCGAATAATTCCCCGTGGCATCTGTTTGATAGACCCACAAGTTCATTCCCGGCAAAGGTGTGCGGCCATCAGGCGCGTAAATGGTCCCCGAGATAACAAGAGGCTCGCCCGGTTCAGTGGCGGATATCGTGGCGACCTTCCACGGTATGTTCGCAGAGTTACTATCCAAAGCGGCCTTGCTAACCGGCGATTGACTTGCGCATCCGAACGTACCTAACGCGCCAAGCTCAAGCGAGGGTAAAGCTATCGCAAATATCGCCGCACGTTTAATAAACCTTCTGCGATTAAAATTGCCAACCTTGTTGTGTTCCATAATTGTTACCCCTCGATTTAGAACCTTTCACAAAAGCATTCCCCGCGGGGCGAATGCAAAATCGCGGCGTCGCTTCAGACCTCTACCGTGTCGTGGGTCTACACCTCTTTGCGCAAAGCTCTAACGTATCAGCCCCTTCACGTTGCCGATTGCGCGTATCCAGAGACCAACCGACTGCCGGAGTTGGGATTCGCCGGCCCAGCTTGTTTCCATTTGGTCGCGCCACCTTTGCAGCATTTCCTCGTTGAGTTGCAACACCCCGGCGCGCGTAACTCCCTCCGGCGGTGCGACCAGCACGGCCAAACGATCGTAGACGCGCTCGCGATCGGTTCCTTCGACGCGGGAAAGTAAATGCCACAGTGTTAACGAATCGCGCGGGCGTGCCTGATCCAACAAGACATCAAGTGTGGGAATTGTTGACCAACTCTTGTCTTCGGGTTCGAAATCAAACTTTGCAAGCGCCATTCGAAAGTTGTCGGATGCATCTTTAAAATAGGGCGTGCCTGGCCCAATACCGGGACGCGTTGCGCAACTGGCGCCGGCAGGCACCATTGACTCCTTGTCCTTCAACTGTAGAGCAACCCAGCCCGTCGTAACGTGCAAGATTCCCGCCCCATCGTCGTCGACTTCCAATGTGTAGGCACAACCAAGATCCGCGGCCACAGCCGATGGCGTGTCCACAAAGAACAGCCGCGGCGGCGCCGAAATCCTTGCGCTCATCTTCCCGCGCGCCAGCTCGAGTCGATGTTCTGTGAGTTTTGCTGCTATTAGGCGCACACGCGTGTTGGGATCGATCTCCACCTCGCCAATTGTCCCGACCTCAATCTGGGCGCGCGAAGAGCCATCAGTCTCTAGCCACTGGCCCAGCGTCAGCCGGCCCTTTTCATCGATGGGCGATGATGCAATTCGCGGAGAGCCATCAAGCCGAACCACTTCCCAGAATGGCTCCGACGATCGCGGGTAAAAATAAAACACGCCGAGACCCGTAATCAGGAGCAACAATCCCGCCACCGGCGCCAAACGCCAACTTCGGATTGTGAATTTTTGCGTTGATACAAATGGACGCGGTTGCTGCGCGAGAGCACCGGCAGAGTCCAATTGAACCTGGAGATCCCGCCACAGTGACTCCGGAGCAGAGAGTTGCGGCAATTGCTCGGCGAGTTTCACTCCCAGCTTGATCTCTTCAAACTGCTCGCGACATCGATTGCAGGCAATGAGGTGCTCGGCGATACGGCGTGAGTGCTCACCCGCTGTTTCACCATTGCAGTAGGCGGATAAATCTTTAGCAACATGCTGAGAAAACATCTCTAATCTCCCAATACAACTTCGCCCCGCAAGTGGGATAACTTTCTGGCAAGGGCCTGATGGCCACGATTAAGTCGAGAGGCAACGGTACCTTTTGAGCAACTTAGAACCTCCGCTATCTCTTCGTACGAAAGTCCCTCGAAATACTTCAGCAGGATCGGAATGCGAAACTTTGGTTTCAATTCACTGATCGCCGCTTGCACGAAATCAGCAACTTCGCGTTTCGCATAATGTTTCTCCGGCCCTCTTCTATCCTCGACCCTGCTCATCGGCATCGATTCTCCAAACGGAAGAAAGCGTCTGCGCTTTCGTTGCTCGTCGATGCAGGTGTTGATGACCATGCGATAGAGCCAGGTGGTAAAGGCCGAGTCGCCACGAAACTGGCCGATGGTTGTCATTAATTTCAGAAAGATCTGTTGCGAGACGTCGCTGGCAGCCGTCTGATCACCGTCAAATGTATAGACTGCGATAGAAAACACTCTGTCCTTGTAGCTATCAAACAACAGACCAAAGGCATCCCTGTCCCCCCGTTGGCAGGCTGCGATGACGCGCTCGTCAATTATCGGTTCGGCCATTCGCGCGAGCTGCTCCATCCACTCCTCCATTATTGACTAACAAAGATTAGACGGCAGGAGATTCAATTTGCTTCCCTTAAAATATTGGAAGCTCGGAATAGGTTGTTAAAAAGTGCTTGGTTTCTTCCCCTCCCTTGGGAGGGGTTAGGGGAGGCTGCGAAGCTTCACGCGCACAAGCCCTCTCCTCAACCCTCTCCCAAAAGGAGAGGGAGAAAGACCTCAAACCAAAAGTCTAGGGCTTCGTTAGCAGCCACAGACTAAATTTATTCCCGACTTATCGCTGGCTGGTACGAAAACAGGCGCAAAGAAGCGACTGAGCCGACTTCTTTGCACCTGAGATGCAGCAAGTAAGAGCGCTTTAATTGGAGCGCAGGGACTATCTTGTGACGCGCACCAGCATTTCAGTTCCTGAGTCGATCCTCAGTTCCTTACTGCCCTGCACGGCTAGCGAACCAGCGCCTCCGGCGCCGCCGAGTATCAAACCAATCCCTGCCCCTTTGCCGCCGCCGACAATTCCACCGAGGATCGCGCCCGCGCCCGCGCCGATGGCTCCGCGTTTGATTGTTTGGTTGGTGCGGCTGCCAGACTCGACGCCACCCTCGCTGTCGGCTCGGCCTGAATCGCTGCCATAAACTCGCGTCACGTATCCATGCAACGGGCCCGTGCGATTACCAAGGGTGATCGTATCGAACGCCAGGTTCATGCTGGTGCGTCCTTTTATTTTGCCCGACTTTTGAATCGAGCTGATGTGCCCGGTGATTCTGCCTTCATTGAAGCGCACCGGATCTAGTGCGGTGGCCGTAAACCGATCGCCCACGCGCGAGTCTTTGCTCGACAACGTGTCTTCGATACGAATCTTTAAATTGGTGCCGACCGGGACTATTGGAGCAACCGGCGCCGTCCGGCGCACATTACGCCGCAGCCTGGGTCGTGTCCGCGTTTGCGCGTCCACCAGCATGGGCAGCACCAGCATGACCAAAAGTGTAAAAAGCGATATCAGTCGCTTCGAATTAACCGACTTCATTTTTGTGAACCTCCGAAGCGCAACGGCGTGCGCTTAGTGAAATTGTTTATTTACGCGAGGGGGTATAAGTAGGACAGGCATTCTTGTCTGTCCTTCGCCGAAGTAGGACAACATTCCTGTCGTCCTTTCTTTTATGTCGAAAGGACAGGCAGGAATGCCTGTCTTACGAAACGGGGGCGGCCGCACTTTGCGGTTCGGAAGTGGATACTGCTAATTCTTCGCCATCCTCAAGCGACTGCTGGCGGTGAACGGTCCCGTCAGATTCAAAAATGTAAGCGGATGGCGCTTCGCGCATGATGATGTCCTGCAATCGCATCAAGCCATAAAGCAGAGCCTCTGGACGCGGTGGACAACCGGGAATGTAGACATCGACGGGAATGCAGCGATCCACGCCCTGCATTGTCGAATAAGAATCAAAGGGTCCCCCGGTGGAAGCGCAGGCGCCCATTGCGATTGCCCACTTCGGCTCCGGCATTTGTTCATAAACTCTGCGAACGACTGGGCCCATCTTTAATGTGACAGTCCCGGCGATAATAATCAGATCGCTTTGCCGGGGACTGGGACGAAACACGCCGGCGCCAAAACGATCGATGTCGAATCGACCGGCGCCAGTCGCAATCATCTCAATCGCGCAACATGCCAATCCAAAGGTCATGGGCCATAACGCAGACTTCCGCGCCCAGTTAACTACGGGCGCCGTGATGTCAAGCGCTTTCGCGCCCACAGTTCGGCGCATGGAATTCATCAGCGTGTCGAATCTGGTTAGAACAAATCCTTGATCGTGTTCAGCCATGGTTTTGAGGGATGAGGGCGGAGGGATGAGGGATGACTTTCCTCGTTTCTCCGGTCCTCTTTTGTTTTACGCCTTTAGCCATACTCACAAACATAGAAATTAGTTCGTTCGTTTCCTCTTTTAACGCCTTCAGTCTTTTGCTGCTGACGATATTTGAGTCCACTAATAACTCTAACCAGTAACGGGTTTCGTCAAGTTCCTGAAGCGCACCTTCAATCTTGCTGACAAAATCTGCATTGGATTTTGCGCGGCAAGCCTCACTATATTGGGCGCCAACCGATGTTCCCGATCGGAGTATTTGTTTACCCAGAACTTGAGCCTCAACGGTCTTAGGCAGAGATGCGTATAACTTGATAATTCGCAGCGCGAATTCACGCGTTCTTTTTCTGAGATCCTGTCGCGTGTTAGTGTTCATCCCTCAGCCATCATCCCTCATCCCTCCGTTCACGCCCACTCCAGCGCTCCCTTGCGCCAGGCGTAGTAATACCCAACAACCAGTATACCAATGAATACAAACATCTCGACGAGGGCAAACTTAGTAAAACTGAAATCGTCGCCCATGAAGATGATGGCCCAGGGCAAAAGAAATATAGTTTCTACGTCGAAGATCAGAAACAGCATCGCAACAATGTAGTAGCGCACCGTAAAACGCGAGTGCGCGTCTGTAATCGGATCTATGCCACACTCGTATGGCCGCATCTTTCCCTTACCGTAAACAGCTGGCCTCAGGAACCGGCCGAGAATAATTGGCAAAACCGGAAAGGCAATCGCCACTACGAAAAAAATCATCACCGGCCAATATGCCGTGATTGGTGAACCAACACTTGCAGCAGATGTTGTTGCCTGGAGCAGCATTAACTGTTTTGGAGCACGTTTGGGTTTTCGCCGCTTTGCCCGCTCACGCCTATTGAATTCTCTCTTACTGTTAAAAAATCTTAAGCGTCGCGCAGATCATTGTCAACGAAGACTCTTGCTGAAGCAGTTCAGAGTCCAACCTTTAGGTTATTGCTGCCAAACTGAACTCTGAACTGTTCTAATGAATCCCGCCACCTCGCTGACCAGCGAGCAACGCGATCGCATGATTCAGCACCGGCGCTATTACCGCGAAGCTTTCGCGAACAGCGTTTGGCGAGCCGGGCAAATTGATAATCAACGTGTTTGTGCGAATGCCGCAAACTCCGCGCGAAATCATTGCCATCGGAGTTTGCTTCAAAGTTTCCATGCGCATCGCTTCGGCCAAACCGGGCGCTTCACGTTCAATCACCGCAAGCGTCGCCTCCGGGGTGTTGTCCCGAGGAGAGAAGCCCGTGCCCCCTGTAGTCACGATTAAATTGACGCCGTTGTTTTCGGCCGATTCGCGCAGCAGTTCGATAAGTGGATCCAAATCGTCTGAAACAACCTTCGTTTCCACTATCTCTGCGCCGGCATCTCGCAGCAATTGCACGAGCGCTGCGCCCGACGCATCCTCCCGCTCGCCGCGCGAGCAGGCATCGCTGACTGTGATTACCATTGCGGAAAGTTTCGGCATGAATTTCTAAAAGATAAACTGCTTCAAAAACAAAAGATGGACAGGCAGGAATGCTTGTCCTACTTCAGCGCCGAGCGTGTTCTTTCAACCAACAACGATCCATGACGACGAGGAGTCCGGCATCCAATCCTCTTTGCGCCGCTGCGTGATCAATCACGCCTTCCTGAAGCCAGACGGCCTTTGCGCCCACAGCGATGGCTTGATCCACTGCGGTTCCGGCTTCACTCGAGCGCCGGAAGATGTCAACGAGATCGATTTTGTCGGGAACCTCTGCCAGCGACGCAAACGCTTTCTCTCCTAGTACTTCGGTTTCGTTTGGATTAACTGGAATGACTTTGTAGTCGCGACGCTTCATGTACGACGCGACGCCATAAGAAGCCCGGCCCGGATTGGAGGATAAGCCGACTACGGCGATGGTCTTACAATCTTCCAGGATCTTCTTTATCGTGTCGTTGCTATTGATATCCAAAGTCACTCCCATTCTATTCTTTAATGCCTCTTTGTTGACTTGGCTTTGCCGAGGTTCGCTGCTGACGCGGCTTTGCCGCCTTCCGTGCGGTAAGGCTCTGCCTTACCGAAAGATTCCAACAAACTTCTTGAGGCTATGCCTCGTCGCGAGGCATAGCCTCGGGAAGAAAACTGCCCCTGCGGTGAGGCCGAGCCTTACCCCACGTAAGGCGGCAAAGCCGCGGTGATTCGATCTCTCCTTCTGATCTCGGTCGCGGCGTTAGCGCACCGTCGCGCTTACCGCGTGCAACTCCTGCAACGATCGAACCTGTATCGGACCGCCCGCCGCACGAGACCCGATCGCTTCGACGATTGCCTGCGCGCCCGTCATCGTGGTGACGCATGGGACGTTGTACTGCAAAGCCGCGCGCCGAATGGATTGTTCATCAAAGTGTGAAGCGCGCCCCAGTGGCGTATTAATTACCAGCGCCACGCCGTCCCGCTTGATGTGGTCCACGATGTTTGGCCGTCCTTCATTGACTTTGAAAACGTTTTCTACTTTCAAGCCAACCTCGCGCAAACGTGCTGCTGTTCCCAGAGTCGCTATAATCTCGAAACCCAGCCGGTCCAGCTTGCGCGCTAGAATTACCGCCTGGCCTTTGTCGGCATCGTTGACGCTAATGAAGGCTGTTCCCTTGTGCGGCAGAGTCAGACCCGCACCGAGCATAGCCTTGCCATAAGCTTCGCCAAACGTGTCGCCAACACCCATGACCTCGCCGGTTGAATGCATCTCGGGACTAAGTACCGGATCAACTCCGGGAAACTTTACAAACGGGAAGACCGGCGACTTGATGAAGAAACGACTAACCGTCAGATTCGGCGGCAAATCAAACTCGCTTAACGCCCGACCCGCCATCACCTGCGCGGCGATGCTGGCAATGGGAACACCCGTCGCTTTCGAAACGAAAGGCACCGTGCGCGACGCGCGCGGGTTAACTTCCAGCACGTAAACGCGGTGGTCCTTAATCGCAAACTGAATGTTCATCAAACCGCGCACCGACAAGGCAGTCGCCAACAATCGCGTGTAATGGCGCATCGTTTCGATGTGCTCGGGATCGATCCTCACCGGCGGCAGCACACATGAAGAATCCCCGGAATGAATGCCTGCTTCTTCGATGTGTTCCTGAATTGCAGCAATGACGCAGGTAGATTCGTCTGCCAGCGCATCGACATCAAACTCTGCGGCGCGCTCGAGAAACTTATCAATAAGCACTGGCCGATCAGGAGTGAAACCAACGGCGGTGCGCACGTATTGATCGAGGCTCTCTTCGTCGTAAACGATTGCCATGGCGCGTCCGCCAAGCACATAACTCGGACGCACCAGCACTGGATAACCAATCTGTTGGGCCACCGCTTTGGCTTCTTCAACAGTAGCAGCCATACCGTTCTCCGGTTGCGGAATGCCGAGCTCGCGCAACAGCGTACCGAAACGCTTCCGATCCTCAGCCAGGTCAATCGAGTCCGCACCGGTGCCAATGATCGGAACACCCGCCTGATGCAGACGCATCGCCAGATTCAACGGTGTCTGACCGCCAAACTGCACGATCACGCCTTCCGGTTTTTCAACATCGACAATGTTCATTACGTCTTCGAACGTGAGCGGCTCGAAATAGAGGCGGTCCGAAGTGTCGTAATCGGTCGAGACTGTTTCCGGATTGCAGTTGACCATGATCGTTTCAAAGCCGGCCGCGCTAAGCGCAAACGCAGCATGGCAACAGCAGTAGTCAAACTCGATTCCCTGCCCGATGCGGTTAGGACCGGAACCGAGGATCATGATTTTTCGGCGATTAGTTGGCGCCGCTTCGCTTTCAGTTTCGTAGGTGGAATAAAGATACGGAGTGAATGATTCAAACTCAGCGCCGCAGGTATCAACGCGTTTGTAGACGGGAACTACGCCAAGACTCTTTCTATACTCACGCACTTCGTCTTCAGTTTTTTCAGTGATATAGGCCAGCCGACGATCTGATAACGCAACTTCCTTGAACAAGCGCAAAAGTTCGAGGGGTATTTCTTCCAACTTGAGACCTTCGACTGCCTTTTGAATTTCCATTACATCCTGAAGCTGCTCGAGGAACCATGGATCGACACGAGACAAACGGTATATCTCCGAGATTGGCCAATCGTGCTGTAGTGCGTAGGTAATGTAAGAAAAACGTTGGGAGTTCGGACGGGCGAGCTTGCGCTGCAGCTCATCGGTGGAAACGTTTTCCAAACGCAAAGGCTTAACCGCTTCCAGCGAACGCAAACCTTTGAACAACGCTTCTTTGAAAGTACGACCGATGGCCATCACTTCGCCCACCGACTTCATCTGCGTGCCCAGCACGTCTTCGGCTTCCTTGAATTTTTCAAAGTCCCACTTGGGAATCTTGGCAACTACGTAATCGATGGTGGGTTCAAACGAGGCCGGCGTCTTTTTAGTGATGTCGTTTGGAATTTCGTCGAGCGTATAACCAACGGCCAGCTTCGCCGCTATCTTGGCGATCGGGAAACCGGTGGCCTTGGACGCGAGCGCGGATGAACGCGAGACGCGCGGATTCATTTCGATGACGCGAATGTCGCCGTTCTCCGGATTGACCGCAAACTGAATATTCGACCCGCCTGTTTCCACCCCGACCTTGCGCATAACCGTGATCGCCATGTCGCGCATTTTTTGATACTCGCGATCGGTCAGCGTCTGGGCCGGCGCAACCGTAATTGAATCGCCAGTATGCACGCCCATCGGGTCAAAGTTTTCAATCGAGCAAATAATTACGACGTTGTCTGCGATGTCGCGCATCACTTCAAGCTCAAATTCTTTCCAGCCGAGAATCGACTCTTCAACGAGGACTTCATGCATCGGCGAGGCAGCCAAACCGTTAGCGACAATTTCTTCGAACTCTTCCGGGTTGTAAGCGGTGCCTCCCCCAGTGCCGCCAAGCGTGAATGAAGGACGAATAATCGCCGGGTAGCCCGTTTGCTCCACGATTTCCTGGGCCTCGGTCCATGACTTTGCGAAACCGCCGCGAGGCATTTGCAGTCCGGCTTCGTCCATCGCCTGCTTGAACAACATGCGATCTTCGGCGACCTTGATTGCTTCGCGCTTGGCGCCAATCATTTCGACGCCGCATTCTTCAAGCACGCCCGAATCATCCAGAGCGATTGCGAGGTTCAGCGCCGTTTGTCCACCTACCGTCGGCAAGAGTGCGTCTGGCTTTTCACGGCGTATGATGGCGCTAACTGCCTCAACCGTTAACGGCTCGATGTAAGTAACATCGGCAGTTTCCGGATCAGTCATGATCGTGGCTGGATTCGAATTGACCAGCACGACCTTGTAGCCTTCCTGTCGCAGCGACTTGCACGCCTGCGTGCCCGAGTAGTCAAACTCGCACGCCTGCCCAATAACAATGGGACCTGATCCGATGATTAGAATTTTGTGGATATCTGTGCGTTTAGGCATCTTCCAGCGACTTCAAACTACTAAAACGATTGAGTAGTTGCGGTCGTGGCATTATACATACCATCTTCAACTGACGGAATTCCGCCTGCGCTCTGGCGAAGGATTAGGTTGGTGAGGCTAAACTTTGGCCGAGTCGGACCGGCGCTGATCGAGGCGCTTGCGAAAGTCTTCACCTTCGATCATCACTTTCTTACACATTTCATAAAGACGGCTGCGCAAGGGAGTGCCAATGCGCTCCTCCAACGTAGTCATTTCCTGAATGCGGTCAGAACTGAATTTTCTCGATCGGCGCGGTGAGTCCTCAGCTTGCGTAGAGGCTTCTCCGGACGTTCGCACTTCATCAAGATAGTTCGTAGTAAAGATCGTAAGCCGGTTATTGTTGTAGCGAGTGTTGATGATTTGATAAAGCGTGTCGCGGACCCAGTTCGTCGGTACAGACGCGCCCAGCTCGTCGAGCAGCAAAACTTCAGCCTGGTAAACGGGAGCAAGCACGCGCGTTTCAGAGGTTTGTGAAATCGGGTTGTACGAATCCTGAATTGCCTTTAACAACGAACCCGATTCATAAAAGAGACAGGGGACGCCTTTTTTCTCGATCAATTCCCTGAGTACTGAAATAGCGAGATGTGTCTTGCCCACACCCACCGAGCCCATGAACAACAATCCAGTCTCGGCCGCCGGGTAGTCGTCAACCAGCCGCGAGGCGAAACTGTGAGCGAAATACTGGGACTCATGTTTCGGGTAATAATTGTGGAATGAACATTGGCGAAACCGCGGCGGAATGCGCGCCGCGTCCAACGCTCGCGAGCCGCTGTTGGTTCGGCGGCAGTCGCAAATCACTGCGCCCTTCCCGGGTTCCAGGCGAGTGCCCGTGCCGAAGCAAATCGGACAGACACTGTCCCCCGCTTCATTACCTTGCGGTTTCGGGGCCTCACGATTCTTACTAATGCTTACAACGTCTGTATCTTGCTTATCGGATGTCATGAAGAAGTGTACTTGAGCGGGCTTAATCGTCGGCAAACCAATTAATTCTCTTCGACGTCGAATTATAGCATCGCGGAAGTTTGGGACAACGAAACGCTGCGTTCGCATGTGTTAATTAATATGGCACCCGGTGCGTTCAGGCGCATTGACCGCGGCTGTCAAACTACCGTGATACTTTTCGTTTAGCCTGTACGGTTTCAAATCTTAAGGGGTTGATTGTTATTATGACTGGCGATTATATCGAAACCGAAATGCCATTATTGCATTCATTACTGAGCAAATTGGGCCTCAGCAGGATAAAGGCTGAGCGACATCCTATTCGCGTTTTTCTGTTAGACGACGACCGGCGCCGGCATCGTTGGTTTGCTGCACGCTTCAAGGGCGATCTTGTCGATGTCGCCGATAACGTTGAGCAGGCCCAGCAAATGTTGAGCGCAAAAGCTTACGACGCGATCTTTCTGGATCACGATCTGCATCCCGAGCACTACCACGCTGCTAGTCAGGATGATGAACGTACCGGTTACGCCGTCGCCTTATGGCTGGCCGCTAATCCCGAATTGCAACGCGCCTCAACCATCATGGTGCATACGCGTAACGCTGATGGCGCAATGCGCATGGTCGAAGAGTTGCGCCGCGCCGGGCGTACTGCCGACTACGTTCCCTTTCCCATGCTGGCCGAACGCATTAAGCACTATTGGGCAAGATAGGCAAAACCGCGTAAATCGTGAATCGTAAATCGTGAATAGTCGTTGAGCTTCGCCCGCGAGTATCAGTTTCACAAGCAAGAACAAGAGCTGTCTACCGTCACTGCTGAAAACGCGGACGCCCGATTCACGATTTACGATTCAAGATTTTACGGATTTTTGGTGGCCAGGGATGGGATCGAACCGCCGACGCCGGCCTTTTCAGGGCCGCTTACCGAATCGCCGAAATGGTTTGATATCGATGGATGTCACTGAGGGTGATGGCTTACGCCGTACGCAATTTAGGATTGCTTAGGATGGCTTGGGCCGTTTCAGGGTGTTCGATGTACGTGTATTGTACGCGCCAGTTGATCCATGCCCGTCTCGCGCGCTCATCTATAAATCGGATCATGCGGAAGGGCCGAACTCGTAGAAGTGCACGGAATGATTCATCTATCTTCACGGCGCGAAACCCGCGCGCTCGTGGCGGATTTCGACGAGCGGCGGCGTAAATCCCCACTGGCGCGGCGACGGCAAGGAGTTGTTCTTCGTCTCAGGCAATAAGCTGATGGCGGTCAGCATCGGCAGCGTTAGTGGTGGGGGTGAATTCCAAGCCGGCCCGGCGCAACCGCTCTTCGAGTTCGAAGGAGTCAACTACGCGCCGGGCAGAGACGGCCAGCGCTTCCTGACCGGCGTCGTGACGGAGAAAGCGCCCACGCCGCCGATCAATGTGATGCTGAATTGGACGGCGGACTTGAAGCGATGACCATTGCCGCCGGCACAAAACTCGGTCGCTATGAAATCCGCTCGCTGCTTGGCACGGGCGGGATGGGTGAGGTGTATCTCGCGGAGGACACCAAACTTGATCGCAAGGTGGCGCTGAAGATTTTGCCTGCCGACGTGGCGTCGAAGCAGGAGCGCATGGTTCGTTTCGTTCGCGAAGCAAAGGCAGCGGCAGCGCTCAATCACCCCAACATCGCGCACATCTACGAAATCGATGAAGTAGACGGTCAACACTTCATGGCGATGGAATTCATCGATGGCTTTACCCTTCGCGAAAAAATCCATCGCGAGCAGACTGACCTGCGAAAGCTGCTGCGTTATTTGCAGCATGTGGCTGAGGGTCTAGCTAAGGCGCACGCCGCCGGCATCGTTCATCGCGATCTTAAGCCGGATAACATAATGATAACGCGCGATGGCCACGCCAAGGTTCTCGACTTCGGCTTGGCGAAGTTGGTTGAGCCGACAATGGCCACGCAGCATCAAGTTGGTGTGGATGGAGTCTCAGAACTTGCGACTGCTGTGATGCCGCGGCATTCACTGCCCGGCACGATAATGGGAACGGTGGGCTATATGTCGCCGGAACAAGCGCAGGGCAAGATTAATGAAATTGATCATCGGTCAGACATCTTCTCCTTTGGCTGCATCCTCTTTGAAGCGGCGACGAAGCGGAAAGCTTTTGAGGGAAAAGACGCGCTGGATTCCTTGCATAATATCGTTCACGCCTCCACGCCACAAATCAAAGATCTCAATCCGTTAGCTCCAGATGAATTACAGAAGATAGTTCGCCGTTGCCTGGCAAAAGATCCAGAGAGACGTTACCAGTCGATCAAGGACGTGGCGATTGAATTAGACGAATTGCGAGAGGAGTTGAAAGAGACTTCCGAGCTTCAGGATTCAGTTCATCAGACAGCCAGCGGCAGAGCTTCGATCCTAAGTGAACAAACCCGGGCGCAAAGTGCGGCAAGTGCCACCAGCATCCCGCCAGAGTCGTTCTCGACCCATCCTTCCAGCGCTGAGTTCATAGTCCATGAAGTCAAACGAAATAAGAAGACGGTAATAGCAGCGTTGGGGCTGATGGTATTCGCCGGAGCTGCCTTCGCTATTTACCACTATCTCCTGAAGCCGAAGCCGCTGCCGGCACACTTCGAGCGCGTGCGGCTGACGCGCATCACGACCGAGGGGAACCTCCAGAGCGTCGCCGTCTCGCCCGACGGCAAGTACATCGCCTACGCGCTGCTCGAAGCGGGGCGGCGCAGCTTGTGGACGAAGCATCTGGCGACCGACAGCCGCGTGCAGATCGTCGCGCCGACCGACGCGCACATCATGACCCCGTACTTCTTCGCGCAAGACGGCGGCTACGTTTTCTACGGCCTGCACGACGAGCGGAACCCGACGGGCGCGCTCTTTCAGGTCGCGGTGCTGGGCGGGCCGCCGAAGAAAATCCTGACCGACTTCGCCTCGCCCGTGGGCCTGTCTCCCGACGGTAAGCGAATCGCTTTCGCGCGCTACCGCCCCGGCGCGGCGTCGGAGCAGTATCAGGTGTGGCTGGCGGAGGCAGAGGGCGCGAACGAGCGCCGCCTCTGGGCGTGCAGCGAGCCGCGGTGGCTCGGACTCAACGGCGTGTCGTGGTCGCCCGACGGGAAGTTCGTTACCGTCGATTACGGCAGCGAGGAGGGCGGCGACCACACGACGGTGGGAGCAATCGCGGTCGCCGACGGGACGTTCAAAGTGATCACGCCGCAGCGTTGGAACAGGGTCGGGCGCATCGCGTGGTTCAATGATGGGAGCGGCATGGCTGTCGTCGCGCTGGAGCAGGGGGCGGACAACTGGCAAATCTGGCGGGTCTCCTACCCCGGAGGCGAGGCGCGGCGCATCACGAACGATCTCCACTCCTACGGCTTCACCAGCCTGACGCTCACCGCCGACTCGCGCACGCTCGTCGCCCTGCAAGTCGAGGGGACGGTGGGCATCTGGCTCGCGCCCGAAGGCGACGCGCGGCGCGCCCGCGCCATCACCTCGCGCGGCGGAGGCGGCGGACTCGACTGGACGCCCGACGGTCGTCTGGTCTTCACGTCGAACGCCGGCGGCAAGCAGGGCATCTGGGTGATGAACGCCGACGGCGGCGAGCTGAGGCCTCTGACGGAGGGAGGCGGCGCGCCGCAAGTCTCGCCCGACGGGCGCTACATCTTCTATGAGTCGCAGAGCTCGAAGACCACGCAGGTCTGGCGCGTGGACAGCGACGGCTCACACCCGAAGCAGTTGACCGAAGGCGGCGGGGTGGAGACCTTCGCGCTCACGCCGGACGGGCGCTGGGTGATTTACAGTCTCTACACGCCGAGCATCTGGAAAATCTCGGTGGACGGCGGGACGCCGACCAAAGTGGCCGACGCGTCGGCTTTCACGGTGCAAGTTTCGCCCGACGGCAGGCTCCTCGCCTACGCAGGCGTCGACGCGCAGACGAATCGCAAGCGACTCACCGTCCTCACGCTCGACGGCGGGGCAGTCGTCAAGACGTTCGACCTGCCCGTGACGGCGAGGAGCCTGTTCCGCTGGTCGCCCGATTCGCACGCGGTCGTTTACGCGGACACGCGGGGCGACGTGTCGAACCTCTGGCGGCTGCCGCTCGACGGCGGCGCGCCCACGCAGATCACCGACTTCAAATCCGATCACATCAACTTTTTCGCCTACTCGCGCGACGGCAAACAACTTGCCCTCTCGCGCGGTAATGTAACGCGCGACGCCCTGATGATCAGCGAAGAGAAATGACGCTCGAAACGGGAACACGCATCGGTCGCTACGAAATCGCCTCTTTAATTGGTGCGGGTGGAATGGGTGAGGTTTACCGTGCCAAAGACCCTAAACTCGGACGCGATGTGGCGATCAAAGTTCTTCCCGCGGCTTTCTCCGCTGACGCCGAACGCCTGCGCCGTTTCGAGCAGGAAGCCCAAGCCGCAGGCACTTTGAATCATCCGAATATTCTTTCAATCTATGATGTCACCACACACGACGGCTCGCTTTACGTCGTTTCAGAACTCCTAGAAGGCGAGACATTGCGCGAGCGGCTAAACGGCGCGGCTCTCCCGCCGCGCAAGGCGATTGATTACGCTCTGCAAATCTCGCACGGTCTGGCGGCCGCGCATGAGAAAGGCATCATCCATCGCGACCTCAAACCTGAAAATCTTTTCATCACCAAAGACGGGCGCGTCAAGATTCTCGACTTTGGTTTGGCGAAGTTGATTGAGCCGAGAGTCGAGAGTGTAGGGCAAACAGATGTGCCGACGCGCATAGTCCATACCAGTCCAGGCGCGGTGATGGGGACGGTCGGCTATATGTCTCCAGAGCAAGTGCGCGGGCACGCGGCGGATCATCGTTCTGATATTTTTTCATTCGGAGTTGTGCTCTACGAAATGATCTCAGGCAAGCGGGCTTTTGGTGGAGAGTCGGCGGTAGAAACGCTGAACGCGATCCTGAAAGAAGACCCGCCTGACCTATCTCAGACTTACAGCCAGGTAGCTCCGGCGCTGGAGCGCGTGGTGCGCCACTGTTTGGAGAAGAACCGCGAAGAAAGATTTCAATCAGCACGTGACCTCGCCTTTGCGCTGGAAGCGGTTTCAGGATTTTCAAGCTCTCAAACGCTCACGGCAGATATTGTCCCCCCGCTATCGGTGCGGCCAAAGAGCCGCGAGCGTCTCGCGTGGATTATCGCAGGCGTAATGCTGCTCGGTCTTCTCGCGGCGTTGCCTTTCGCAATCAGTTATTTCCGCCGCGCGCCTGCGGAGACAAACGTCGTCCGTTTTCCAGTGTCGCTGCCTGAGAATGCGAGGTTTTCCCCTGATGTGGAGTCGCATAACCTGAGCATTTCACCGGATGGTCAACGTCTTGCTTTCGTTGCCGAATCCGAAGGTCAGAGAACGGTCTGGGTGCGCTCGCTCGAGGCACTTTCGGCGCAATCCCTTCCCGGAACGGACGGCGCAATCTCTCCTTTCTGGTCGCCGGATGGTCGCTACTTAGCTTTCTTTGCGGAAGGGAAACTCAAGAAGATTGAAGGTGCGGGCGGTTCTTCGCAGACTGTGTGTAACTTGCCTGCTGAAACTGAGGCTGTCGGGACGTGGGGGCGCGATGGAACGATTCTCTTTGCAGACGCTGATCCTGCAAAGGGAGGGATTTATCGCGTTGCTGCCGCAGGCGGCGCGCCAACGCTTTTAATGAAGAATGATGGGGATACTAAAAACTGGCTTCATTTTCTCCCGGACGGGCGACATTTTCTCTTCAGCAAAGATAGCAAGCAGAGCGAACGTGACGGTATTTATGTCGGGTCAATTGACTCTCCTGAGACCAAACAGCTGGTGCAGATCTTTTCACGCGCGGAATACGCGCCGCCCGGATACTTGCTCTACGTGCGGGACAGTACCCTGCTGGCGCAAGAGTTTGACGCGAACAATCTTCGTCTCACCGGCGAACCGTTCGCGGTTGTTGAACGCCTTCCTTACTTTGACCAGACCGGCTGGACGGAGTTCTCCATCTCGGAAAACGGAGTGCTTGCGCACATGAGTAACGTCAAGACATCTCAACTCGCCTGGCTTGATCGCGGCGGACGTGAAGCGGGAACGGTCACCGCGCCCGGCGACCACTACGCTCAGAGGCTTTCACCGGATGGACAGAAAGTGGTAATGGCGATTA
>JBPCLZ010000164.1:0-5989 GCA_051002775.1 Pyrinomonadaceae bacterium
ATCATTTCCAGATTTCGCGCGCCATGCGGCTGGTTCTGGCGATATGCCGCCGCACCACCCAAATGACTGAAGATGATGTCTGAGTGTAGCTTCGGTTAACATGAAAGAACTCCTGTTAGCGTAACTAAGTCGTAGCTCTAAGTTAACGATCTGTTCTTGCGGCGAGACGTCAAAGAAATCGCTGATCGGGTGCATCGGACGCAAATCCATAATCCTTCTTTCGTCGCCGCTTTCGCGCGACACCACCCACAGCGATTCGCCATCAAATTCAGTGAACGGGAAGAAGTAGATGCGCTCGTCCGTATGTGACCAGTGCGGATAAGAACCCTTCGCCAACTGGCGGCACGTTTCGCCGTCGACGGCGCACACGGTAATTTCGGCTAGTTGCCAGTTTCTTCCCGGGATGTCGGTGCCGGCGATGAACCGACCATCATGCGACCAGCGCATGTGGCGGAGGGGCAAGCTGAAGGCCGTCTCCGCTCCGCTGGCGATGTCCCGGATCATGGTGGCGGCGGCAGAACCTTCGTCCATCTTCGAGTAGATAATCCTCTTGCCTTCCGGGTCAACGCGCGCTCCGTTGTGCGTCCCCCACTCCCACCCACGCACGAGTTCCGTGCTTTCGCCGCCGTGAACTGAAATCTGGCGAAATGAGACCGTCGGATGAAATTGATAGAAATAGATGGTCGAGCCGTTGGCACCAGTCCGACGCGGCGCGGCAGGTGTTGGGAATGCGGGTCTGAGTGGCTGTTCCGCGCGAGATAAACCTCACCCATTCCACCCGCCCCGAGAAGAGGGTGGATTTCATAGCGTCCGAATTTTGTTCCGTTGGCAATCACGAAGTTTTATCACTTATTCGTCGGCTCGTTGAATCAACGGATCAATTCGTCGTCACTTGTCGTTGGCGATCAGAATCACGTCGCTGTTTTCGCTGCCGCGCGCGATGGCGAGTTGTTTGCCGTCGCGTGAGAGATCGAAAGAGTAGATCACGTTTGAGTCGAAGGCGGTTAGTTGTCGCGGCGGACTGCCGTCGATGGGCTGGCTCCAGAGGTTGGAGACGCCGTCGCGCTCGTTGATGTACAGCAACGCGCGTCCGTCGGGTGTCCAGCGCAGATGAGAGTGCTCAAAGTCTTTGAGTGGAATGTCGAGGAGCTTGACGGGCGGCCCGCCGGCAAACGGGATGAGGGCGACTTTCCATGCATCGGCCTGTTGATCGCGGAAGCGACAGGCGATCAGTGTCCCGTCGGGCGAGACGGTCGGAAAAGCCGCCCGCGGAAAACCCGCCTGCTCCTCGGTGAGTTGCGCCGGCTCGCCGCCATCAATGGATACTTTCCAAATGCTGCCGCCGCCGAGTCTGTGATAGACCACCCACTTCCCGTCGGGCGAAGATTGTGAGCCGCTCTGGTTGCCACCTTTCGATAATTGTTTCGGGTTCGTGCCGTCCGCGTCCATTCGCCAGATACTATGTTGGCCGCCGCGGTCGGAAGAAAAAAGAATGAAGCGTCCGTCGGGCGTCACCGTCGGATGGAAATGCGTGTGCGGATCGACGGTCAACTGCTTTTTGTCAGTCCCATCCGCTTTGATGGTCCAGAGGTCTTCGTTGCCGCTGGCGAATGATTGATAGATGATCCGGCCATCCGGCGTCCACGCGAGACCGAATTCGCCGTCAAACTTTCCGGGCGTGATTTGCCGCGCGCGCTTGGCCTCGCCGTCCGTCAGGGCGACTGTCCAGATGCTTGACAGCCGCTCCGCTTGTACGGTAACGAGCGTGTTGGTATCCGCCGTCAAACTTAAACTGCGATAAGAATTGGCATCGTTGGTGATCCGGCGCGCTTCGCCGCCCGGATAGGATAGATGCCAAAGCTGGAAGGCTCCCACCCGTTCCGACGCAACCATGATCAGCCCGCCGCCGTCGCTCAACCACGCGAGGTTGCCGACTTGCCTCCACTGCTGAGAAGTGAGCGGACGTATCGTCCCGTCTGCCACCCGCACTTCGGCGACCCTTCTCCCTTCGCCTCCTCCCATCGGGGCGGCGATCACTTTTCCGTCAGGCGACCACGCCGGCGCTGCGCGAAACCATGCGAAAGCGGCCGGGCGCTGGAGTGTCGCGAGCGTCCGCTCTCCCGTACCGTCCGCATTCGCCACGATCAATGAGGTTTCTCCTGAGCTTGGATAGGCTACGCGCCCGAAAGCGATCTGCTTCCCGTCGGGAGAAAACGCTACCCCCGTGTCAACAGCATCGAGCAACCGCCGCGATCCGCCTCCGAGGACCGGCACTTGATACAGTCCGCCGCCGGAGCGGTTGTTGATCAGCCGGTAGTAAATGAAATTGCCGTCGCGCGAGAAAATCAATCCGTAATGAAGACCGCGTGGGTCGGGCGGAACGATCTGCACGTCGATGGTCGTGGCAACCTGTCTGATCCAGATGCTTTCCTGCCCGGCGTCGTCCACCACATAAGCGACGTATTTGCCGTCGGGCGAGATGGCCGCAACCCGCGCCTTGCCCGTCGCGGTCAACCTCGTGATCTTCGTTGTCTGGAAAGGCGCGGGCGGTGTCGGATTAGAACGATTGAGAAATTTAGACAAGCCGATACCGCCGGCAATGACGACCGCGATGCCTATCAAAGCGAGAAAAACGCCCGTCTGATGACGTTTGACCTCGCCAACGAGGTACTCCGCACTTGAAGTTGAGCGCGCAATGTCCGCCTGTGTTGCGCCGGCCGCCGAGTGCTGAGTGCTATCTATTTTTGCCTGTGGCGAAGTGCTTGCCCGTTCGCCGCCGATTGATTCCGGCTGAACGGAATACTCAAGCTCGGATATATCCTTTAACTCTCGTCGAATCTCATTCAGTTCAATCGCCACATCTTTGATTGACTGGTAGCGTTCTTCCGTGCCTTTCGCCAGACAACGCCGCACGATGCGTTGCAGCTCCGCGGGCGCGACGGTGTTGAAATCTTTGATCTGCGGCGTCGGCGCGTGGACGATCTTGTGCAGCGAATCAAGCGCATCTGTCCCCGCAAATGCCTTCTGCCCGGTCGCCGCTTCAAAGAGAATGCAGCCGAAAGAGAAGATGTCCGAACGATGGTCAATTTCTCTCACCTTCCCTTGCGCCTGTTCAGGAGACATGTAGCCGGCTGTCCCCATGATCATGCCCGGCGTGGAGTGCTGCGCCAGGATGGCCGTCGCCGTTTCGCCCGACGGCGCGCCATCCGCGCCCTCCGCCCTGTGCGGCTCGACGAGTTTCGCCAACCCGAAATCTAAAATCTTCGCATAGTCGTCGCGGGCGATCATGATGTTGTCCGGCTTCAAATCCCGATGGACGATTCCCGCCGCGTGAGCTTTGGCTAACCCTTCGGCGACTTGCGTTAGATATTTGAGTACTTTACTGAGCGGAGTTTTCTCATGGTGAATCTTCTCATTGAACGTCACGCCGTCAACGTACTCCATGGCGATGAAGTGTGTGCCGTCCGTCTCCCCGATCTCGTAAACGTGCGCGATGTTCGGATGATTGAGCGCGGCCGCGGCTTCAGCTTCTTGAATAAAGCGACGCAGGCGATCTTCATTTTGAATGAAATCAGAAGGCAGCAGCTTGAGCGCAACGCGACGCTTCAGTTGAGTATCTTCGGCGAGATACACTTCACCCATTCCGCCCTCGCCAAGTTGCGAGTGAATCTCGTAACGCCCGAATTTTGTTCCGTTGGCAATCATCTAAAATCTTTAATCAAGACAACATCAGAGGTCGTCATGCCGCGTGAGAGAACAAGCTGTTTGCCGTCCCCCGACCACGCGAAGTTGTATATTTTATCGGTCTTAAAATCCGTCAACTGTTTAGGCTCACCGCCATCTAAAGGGAAACTCCAGACGTTTGTGACGCCACCGCTTGTGTCACGTAAATAGTAAAGAGAGCGTCCGTCGGGTGACCAGCGGAAGTTTCCCTTTTTGCCGAGCAAATCAAAGACCTTGATAGGCTCGCCTCCTTCGTAGGGAATAATCGCGTATCTCCATGTTGAATTGACGTCTTTACGATATGAACAGACGATCCATTTTCCGTCGGGCGAGACTTCCGGGGAGTTTGTATATTTGTCCGTCAACTGCACGGTATCGCCGCCGTCAATCGAGACTTTCCACAAATAAGGAATTCCCGACCTTTGCGCTGTGTAAATCACCCATCGGGAATCAGGCGTTACTGCGGGATCCCAGTCGTTATTACCGTTTGTCAATTGCTTCGGGTTGCTGCCATCCAAATTCATTCGCCAGATATTTATTTGATCGTTGCGGATAGACGCGAAAACTATGTAACGACCATCGGGCGTAACCTTCGCGCGAAAGTTTACGCCCGCGTCAACTGTCAACTGCTTTTGACCTGTGCCGTCCGCGTTCATAATCCAAATATCTACTACGCCGCTCGCCAATGAGTCATAGACAACGCGACCGTCGGGCGTCCATGCAATACCCTCTATTCCCTCCTGATTGTTGCCGCCGGATTTAATTTGTACGGCGCGCCCTGCATCCCCGTTCGCAGCAACCCAGATATTAGAAATCCTATTCGATTGGCTGGTGACGAGGGCGTTGGAGTCTGACGGCAGGCTCATGCTCCAATAATTGTTAAAGTCAGCCGTAATTCTTCGCGCTTCGCCTTCCGGGTAGGAGAAGCGCCATATTTGTCCGGCAAAATTGACAGCCCCTTTCTCTACTCCGAGGACGAGAAGCCCGCTTTTATCCTGTAGCCAGGCTATTTGAAATATTTCCTCCCATTCCTTTGTAACGACGGTCTTGCTGGTTCCATCCGCAACATTTACTTCGACGACATGCGACCGCCCGATGCCCTTCGTCTCATCACTGACGATACAGGCGATGGTCTTCCCGTCAGGCGACCAGGCGGGAGCAGTTTCTCTCGAAGGAAACCTCTCAGGTGTTTTTCGCGAAGCAAGTATTCGTTCTCCCGTGCCGTCCGAGTTGGCAATCATCAATGCGCTTTCGCCCGTATTCGGATAGTTGCCGCGCAGGAAAGCAAACTGCTTGTCGTCCGGTGAATAGCTGATCCCACCGTCAACATCAGACAGCAGTTTCTTTTGAGCGCCTCCTAGAACGGGCATTTGGTTGAATGACCAATCAACGTTCTTCTCAAATTCGGCTTTGACAAAGTTGATGTAGTTGCTGTCTGGTGTGAATGTCAGACCCAAATAATAAACATCCTCTGCCGGAGGAATAATCTGCACGTTGCTCGACGCAGTTACTTGCCTTACCCAGAGACTATGCCCGCCGCCTTCATCAACGGTGTACACGACATACTTGCCGTCGGGTGAAATGGCGGCATTAGCAGATTTGCCGTTTGTCGTCAGCCGTTCGATTTTTATCGCCTGCGGAGTTTTATCGGCTTTACCCCAAAATTTATAGAGCGCGAAAGCGAGTCCGCCGAGCGCAACTATGAGAACTGACAAAACAATCGCTGCGCTTTTCTTATGACTCTTGATTCCGCCCACCAGATACTCTGCGCTTGAAGTTGAGCGCGCAATTTCCGCCTGTGTTGCGCCGGCTGCCGAGTGCTGAGTGCTGACTGGTTTTGCCTGTTGCGAGCTGCTTACCCGTTCGCCGCCGATTGATTCCGGCTGAGCGGAATAATCCAGCGCGGCTTGATCCTTCAACTCCTGCCACAGCTCGTCGAGTTCAATCGCCACATCTTTGATTGACTGGTATCGTTTGTCCGCCTCTTTCGCCAGACATCTGCGCACGATCCTTTGTAATTCTTGCGGCGCGTCCGCATTAATATCTCGAATCTGCGGTGTCGGCGCGTGAACAATTTTGTGCAGCGAATCAAGCAGGTCTGTGCCTGCAAACGCTTTCCGCCCGGTCGCCGCCTCAAAGAGAATGCAGCCGAACGAAAAGATGTCGGAACGCTGGTCTATCTCTCTTCTTCCCTGCGCCTGCTCCGGCGACATGTAGCCAACCGTTCCCATGATCATGCCCGGTGTGGAGTGCTGTGGCAGGATAG
>JBPCLZ010000165.1:0-4166 GCA_051002775.1 Pyrinomonadaceae bacterium
CCCATAGTCCCGACCGCGGTTTCGTCCAACTCAATTCTTTCCAAAGTCTTTCACCCACTCCCCTAACCACAACTTGACCTACTCACCTTGACCCTCGCCCGGACTTCGGAAAGAATCCTATTCATTATCCCGCAAACTCCTCCCTCCACCGCCGAAAAACACCATCAATTCACCCTGAGAATTAGGAGTTGTTATGTCCAAACTTCTCGAGCAGGTGAAAACTACCGCGCGCTTACGCCATCTGAGCCTAAAAACCGAAAAGGTCTACCTGCAGCACATCAGACGCTTCATTCTGTTTCACGGCAAGAGACATCCGCGCGAACTGGGCGAGGACCATATTCGCGATTACCTCTCAGACCTCGCGATTAATAGAAATATTTCAGCCTCCACTCAGAATGTCGCGCTTGCCGCTTTGCTCTTTTTGTATCGAGACGTTCTAAAGTTAACTCTAAATCGAATCGAAGACGTGGAGCGCGCCCGCATGAGCCGGCGACTGCCCGTAGTGCTGACCAAAACTGAAGTGACCGCGGTTCTTAATGAACTGCGCGGCATCCCGTATCTTGCCGCTGCACTTATGTATGGCTCAGGGTTGCGTTTGATGGAATTCTTCCACCCCACGCGGGCTGCCCGCGCGGGGACCCCGGGCTTACGGCTCAGAGTTAAGGATCTGGACTTTTCTTACAACCAAATCACGGTGCGGTCCGGGAAAGGCGATAAGGACCGCGTCACACCTATGCCGGGTAAAGTAAAAGAGGCATTGCGTAAACAACTGCTGCAAGCCAGACTTCTCCATCAACAAGACCTGCAAGCAGGATATGGATCAGTGGAGTTGCCCTACGCGCTCAGTCGCAAATTACCGCACGCGGCGCGCGAATGGGCGTGGCAATACGTTTTTCCCGCATCTAAACGATCGCGCGACCCGCGAACAGGAGTAGAGCGCCGCCACCACCTTCATGAAAGCGTCTTACAGAAAGCCGTCAGCGCAGCAATGGGAAAAGCGCTGATTGCAAAACGCGCCACCTGTCACTCATTACGTCATAGCTTTGCAACTCACTTGCTAGAGGACGGACAGGACATTAGGACCATTCAAGAGCTGTTAGGACATAAGGACGTGAGAACGACGATGATCTACACGCACGTCTTAAATCGAGGCGGGCGCGGTGTTCGAAGTCCCTTGGATTCGTGAGGGCGGGATTACAAGGACCACACAACAATTTCTGTCCTACTGGCGAGCGGTGGTAGCACGCTCCAACTACGCCACGCCGGAGCAGTACGTCGACGCAGTGAATCCGTTTGCGGATTGTTTCGGAAAGTTCACGGTCAAAAGCGTCCGCGATACTCGGTGGAAACGATAAACGACTTAACCATTTCGGCATCGATATAGTTGCCGTACTGGTTTAGTTTGTTCAACCAGAAGTTGAATCCCGCGAAATTAAAGTCCGGTGCGTCGTTTGGATTGCGACGCAGGTAACCAAAGTACTGCATCAAGACAAACGCTCGGTTGAATTCCTGATGTGTCAGCGTTGAGTTCTCAGCCACTCGTCGGAGCGCGCGTGCCCGCGCCGCTATATCAGTAGTATTCGAAAACCCGCCAAACTCATTGATAGCTGCAGCGCGGTCAGTCGCTGAAGGCGTCACGCCAGCGTTCGTGAAAAGCTGGTCCTAAACTCTCCTCGCTTCCGATGGCCTTGAACCCGATGCGACGCAGACCCGGTCGCTACAGCTCCCGGTTCAGTATTCGTCGACCCACAAAGCTGGCGTTACGACTCTTGGTGCAAAGCCATCGGCATCCGAAGATTATCGCTGCGTTTGACTCCTCGCGTTACCTCTCGCCTGCCGGCGCTGTCGCGCAGGAACATTCTGTGGACCATCGTAATAAATAGTCTTATATGAGCCGCCCAGTGCGCGCATCATTTTGAAGAAGACTGAAGTATTGTCCTGCACGCCAACGAACTGCATGGCGCCAGTGCCGGTGGCAGTCAACGGGATGTCACTTGCCGTGTGGACCGCATTGATCATCGGCTCAATGTCCGCAGCAGGGGAAGTAGACGCCGACTCGCCGTTCTCGACCTGCCCGGTGATGAGGCTGCCGTTGCGGGACGCAGCATCAGCGTCCTTTGGACCGTCGCGAAGGGGGTTAGCGACGGCGCGTCCCTTCTCAACTATGGTTGGCAACAACGAACGCTTGTTGCTAATCCAGTCTTCGTAACGGTCAGTACCCGCGCCGAAACCAACGATCAACTTGCTCGGCGGATCCACTTCATCCGGATAGCCGTCGCCATCGGCATCTTTGTAATCAGTGAAACCACGGTAAGCGCGCGCCGCATCACGGCTGCCGCGCGGAATACGCGGATCGGGATTACGCGCGCCTATAAGCGAGAAGCCGCCGGTTTCGTGATCGGCAGTGACGATGACCAGAGTATCGTTGTTCGGGTCTGCATCAGAATTTGTTTGTTCGGCAAATCGCTTCGCGACGCCCACCGCGCGGTCAAATTCAATCGTCTCCCAGATCGCGCGGTCGGCATCTTCCCAATGGGTCTGCTTATCAATAGAGGCACCCTCGATCATCAGAAAAAAGCCGCGCGGGCTGGATGACGAAAGACAAGTGATAGCCGCACGCGCCATGTTGTCGAGCATCGGCACATTAGTCACGCGCTCTGCGCCATGACCGAGTTTGTCGAGCGCCACCGGCATAGTGCTGGGCGCAAACAAGCCGAGCAGACGTGGCGGGCGCGAGGCGCTCAACGATTGCAGAGATTGCGCGGAATCGGTGAAGGCGAAGCCAGCATGCCGGAAATCTTTCACCAGATCACGTTCGGGATCGACCCTGGTATTTGTAGAGGTTCCGCGACGCCCGCCTGCCTTCGTGCTTCCCTTCGGCTCGAACCACTGCCGGCCACCGCCCAGCAAAACAGTTAGGCCGGTTTGATTGCGACGGTCAAAGTAATCATCAGCAATGCGCGTGGATGCGTTGCGGTTCGAAATATGAACGGCGAATGCGGCCGGGGTCGCGTCGGTTACGTCGGCAGTTGTCACCAGACCGACACTCATCCCGCGCGTGCGATGGAGATATTCGCTGATGTTTTCCACTCTCGGATTATCTAAAAATGCGTCGCTCTCCGGGTCAGTTCCTTTCAAGGCATCACTGTCCGTGTTGTCGGGGAAAACACCCTCCTCGTTGTTCGCGGCTTTGTTCCCGGTGGCGTAGCAACTGGCACCCGGTGATGAATCCGTAACCAGCGCGCTGAGAGATGAAGTGGTGACCAATCCCGTCGCCTGCATCTCGTCCATCTCCAGCATTCCATTCCGATATCGTCCCTCCGTCATACCGCGCGAGACGATCCGGGCCGCTGTACGATGCGCGACGCCCATGCCGTCGCCGATCAATAGGATCACGTAGCGCACTTTAGCGCCGCTGCCTTGCCAGGCGACTATTTCAAATGACACCTCGCGCGCTGCGGCCCCCGCGGCGGTCGCGCGGAGGACATGATTACCGGCGCGCGGAAACGACCAGTCGCGTGAAAGAAAGGCTGAAGCATTGGTTAGCGTTGGCGACGGCGGGGAAATGATTGGGCGTCCGGTCAAATGGCTGCGGTTATTCCAGTCGCTGATATCACGACCATCGAGGGAGACTTGCAACCGACCGCTTATGCCCGCCGGAGCTTCGACGCGAATATCGAACCTTTGGTCAACCAGAAAGGCGGACCCGTCCGCCGGCATGATGCGTACTGAGGGAAGGGAGGCGCGTTGATTATTCCCAGGCGCTGAGACCTGTCCTTGCGATACTGTTCCCCAATAGTTTGTAAGTAAGGCAATAAGGGAAAGAGCAACAATGCCAGAACGCACGACGGACCGGCATCGTGCCGTGAATTGAAGGATTGTTGATCTCATGATTATTGTCATAGTTGAAGCCCTTAGTCCTTTCTCGATCGCGCACGCCCGTGTGGCAAAAAGTTCCCGCTTGAGATTGTCAAAACTCGGTTATGATGCGTAGACTCCCTGCCAAAACAAGAGAAACGCACGAGGATCTATTGATGGCGCACTATACGAAAGATCTCCTGATCAAACCAGCCGCGCCCGTAAGTCCATCGGGGGAGACGATGGTCGTTACACCTGAGTCTACCGGCTTTGAATATCTGACGATGCGTATTCGGAAGATGTTGCGC
>JBPCLZ010000166.1:0-12448 GCA_051002775.1 Pyrinomonadaceae bacterium
TCCACCACTCTCTCAATCGTTCGCGCCAGCACGTCGACTTCTTCCTTGGTGTTATAGAAAGCAAACGAGGCGCGCGCCGTTGCCGGCACTTTGAAACGTTGCATCACCGGCTGCGCGCAATGATGTCCGGCGCGCACGGCAATCCCTTCCTGATCCAGGATGGTGCCGATGTCGTGCGGGTGAATGTCATCGATAACGAAGGACAAGACGCTAAGCTTCTCGCGCGCTGTGCCGATGATGCGCACGCCTTCGATAGCGCTTAGTTTTTCCGTGGCAAAACGTAGCAGCTCATGTTCGTGAGCAGCCGCCTGCTTACGATCAATCGTATTCAGGTAGTCAATTGCGGCGCCCAATCCGATCTGGGAAGCGATTGCCGGCGTACCTGCTTCAAATTTATTCGGCAAATCGCCATAGATAGTTTTCTCGAAAGTCACGCTCTTGATCATGTCGCCGCCGCCCTGAAACGGATTCATTTTTTCCAGCAATGCTGCTTTGCCGTAAACGACGCCGCTGCCGGTGGGCGCGAACATCTTGTGACCCGAGAAGGCGTAAAAGTCGCAATCCAAATCCTGTACATCGACCAACATGTGCGGGGCGCTTTGTGCGCCATCGATCAAAACCGGCACGCCATACTTATGCGCCTGTTCGATCATCCCCTTGATTGGGTTGACGGTGCCCAGCGCGTTTGACACTTGTGTTACTGCGACAAACTTAGTCCGCTCGTTTAGCAGCGCGTCGAAATCATCGAGCAACAATTCACCCGTGTCATTCATGGGAATGACGCGCAGATGAGCGCCTTTTTCCTCACAGAGCATTTGCCACGGAACAATGTTCGCGTGATGCTCCATCGCCGAGATGATGATCTCGTCGCCGGGGCCAATGAACTTGCGGCCGTATCCGTGCATGACCAGATTGATGCCTTCGGTGGCGCCCCTTACAAAGATGCACTCCCTCGACTCTCGCGCATTGATGAACCGCTTCACCTTCTCGCGCGCGCCTTCATAGGCAGTGGTCGCCTTCTGGCTTAGATAATGCACGCCGCGATGAATGTTTGAATGTTCGTCTTCCAGATAAATACTGCCGCGATCGATGACGACCTGCGGAACCTGCGACGAGGCGGCGTTGTCGAGATAGACGAGGGGCTTGCCGTTAACCGTCTGGCGCAACACTGGAAAATCTTCGCGAATTCGCTGGACATCAAAGCGCGACGCGGGCGCCATTGAAGGCACCCCCGGAGAAACTAATAATGATTCGGTGCTACTCATCAGTTCAGGCTTCGAGCTTTGCGTTAAGCCGGTGCAAGACAGCTCCGTCGAGCTCATTGCGGATCGAATCAATCTTGATTTTGGCGATCACTTCTTCGGCGAACCCGTAGGTCAAAAGATTTCGTCCAAGGTCAGGATGAATACCGCGAGTCTCAAGGTAAAACAATTCGTCTTGATCGATCTGTCCCACGGCCGCACCATGCGCGCACTTGACGTCGTCCGCCAGAATCTCCAACTGGGGCTTCGTGTCGACCCTCGCCTCATTCGACAACAATAAATTCTTATTCGTCTGCATAGCGTCGGTTTTCTGCGCGTTGTGCCGCACGAAAACCTTGCCGTTAAAAACAGCACGCGATTTGCCGTCAAGTATGCCCTTGTAAAGTTGATGGCTGGCGCAATGTGGCGAGCGGTGATCGATGACGGAATGCGTATCGGCGTGCTGGCTGCCGGTAACCAAATAAAGTCCGTCTACCCAACACTCGGCACCTTCGTGGTCCATCGTGACCACAATGTCGTGGCGGGAAAGCTGAGCACCGAAAGTTATTGTAGTTGTGTCGTAGCTCGCGTTTCGTCCCAAACCAACTGCCGTAGTGGCGACGTGAAAAGCCTCGACACTCTCGCGCTGCACCTTGTAGTGCTCAAGCCGCGCACCTTCTTCAAGCACAACCTCTACCACGCTGTTCGTTAGGTATTCGCCGCTAGTGCTTACGTAGTTTTCAACAATGGTAGCCTTACTATTCTCCCCGGCAACGATCAGCACGCGCGGAAAGTTTGTAGTTCGCTCGCTATTGGCAATGAACAGGAGATGTATGGGCGCCTCAACCACTACGCCCGCGGGAACATATATAAATGCGCCCTTATTCATGAGTGCAGTGTTTAGTGCGGTGAACCCGTTTACGACATAGTCCGCCTGACGCGCCAGATGCGTGCGCACAATATCGCTATAGCGTTCGTCGGCCATCGCCTGGCCCAAATGGACCGTGACTACCCCTGGCGGAAGCGCCGTCACCGTCGAAAGATCTTTTCGCAAACCGCCATCGACGAAAACTAGTTGGCTCGAACTCGTCTCCGGAACAGAGCTGATGAGTTCAAGTTCCGCCTCTGACGCTGGCGTCTGGTCGGATAAGATTGCGGGTTGGAACCCAGCCCTGGCGATTGCTGCGACGTTTGTGTATTTCCATTCCTCTTCCTTGACGGAGGGAAAGCCTAACTCAACAAATCGCTCCATGGCGCCTTCGCGCAACTGGCTTAGCCGCGATGCACCCTCAACGGCTCCGCCTTCTTGCAGCGCCCGGAATGCCTGCTGATACGAGGTCTCTTTTTGTAGTTCAGTAACCATTACTCTAGTTCGCACCTGTCCCCGCTCCGTTGCTTTCCGGTGCGGATTTCAGCCAGTCGTAACCCTTCTGTTCGAGTTCAAGGGCCAACTCTTTGCCGCCCTCTTTGGCGATGCGGCCATTAGCCAGAACGTGAACGAATTGAGGCACGATGTAATCGAGCAGCCGCTGATAGTGCGTCACCAGAATCACCGCGTTGTTCGGCGTGTGAAGTTGCTTGACTCCGCCGGCCACGATTCTTAACGCGTCGATGTCGAGCCCCGAATCAGTTTCATCAAGCACCGCCAGCTTTGGTTCGAGTACGGCCATTTGCAGAATCTCGTTTCGCTTCTTTTCGCCGCCCGAGAATCCTTCATTGACGGAACGAGTCATGAAACTCGCATCCATCTCTACGACCTTCGCACGCTCTTTCAACAGATCCTTAAATTCAAGGGGATCGAGTTCCTCTTCGCCCAGGTGCTTTCGCTTCTCGTTGTACGCCAGTCGCAAAAACTGTGCGTTGGAAACGCCGGGAACTTCGATTGGGTACTGAAACGCCATGAAGATGCCCTCGCGCGCGCGTTCGTCCGGAGACAACTCGAGCAAATTCTTGCCCTCGTAACGCACCTCGCCCTTTGTGACTTCATAGGCGGGATGTCCCGCCAGCACCTTTGCAAGGGTCGACTTTCCGGAACCGTTCGGTCCCATAATCGCGTGAATCTCGCCTTTGTTGACGGTGAGATTGATCCCCTTCAGGATTTCATTGCCGTCGATGCCCGCATGCAAGTTTTTTATTTCTAACACTAATGATTACTCCTCAAACAAAAGTGACAAGTGAACTGTGACAAGTGACAAATAAGGCTTCAGAGCGCTTGTCACTTGTTACTCGTCACCTGTCACTGCAAATCATCCAACGCTGCCCTCTAGCTTCAAACCAAGCAAACGCTGAGCTTCGACAGCAAATTCCATCGGCAACTGCAAGAATACGTCTTTGCAAAAACCGTTAATGATTAACGAGACGGCGTCTTCCTGGGAGATGCCGCGCTGTTGGAGATAAAACAATTGTTCTTCGCTAATCTTCGAAGTCGAAGCCTCATGCTCAACGCTCGAGCTGTTGTTCATTACCTCAATATACGGAAAGGTATTGGCGCCACAATTTGATCCAATCAGCATCGAATCACACTGCGTGTAATTGCGCGCGCCTTCCGCTTTGGGCATCACTTTGACCAGGCCACGATAGCTGTTGTTCGACTTCCCGGCGGCAATTCCCTTGGAGATGATCGTTGAACGCGTGTTCTTACCAAGGTGAATCATCTTGGTACCGGTGTCGGCCTGCTGCGCGTGATTGGTTAACGCGACCGAATAAAACTCGCCAATCGAATTGTCGCCCTGAAGGATGCATGAGGGGTATTTCCAGGTTATCGCTGAGCCCGTCTCGACCTGCGTCCAGGAGATTTTCGAGTTGCGGCCGGCACACTTGCCGCGTTTGGTTACGAAGTTGTAGATACCGCCCACGCCTTCTTCATCGCCTGCATACCAATTTTGCACAGTTGAATATTTGATTTGGGCGTCATCCAGCGCGACCAGCTCAACCACCGCCGCATGCAATTGGTTCTTATCAAACTTCGGAGCGGTGCAGCCTTCAAGATAGGAAACGTGCGAGCCCTCTTCGGCAACTATCAGCGTTCTCTCAAACTGGCCCGACTCGGAATTATTGATCCGGAAGTAAGTGGAAAGCTCCATCGGACAACGCACACCCTTGGGAATAAAACAGAAAGAGCCGTCCGAAAAAACTGCGCTGTTGAGCGCTGCAAAGAAATTATCGTTCGTTGGCACTACTGAACCGAGATACCTCTTAACGAGATCGGGATAATCGCGAATCGCTTCCGTAAATGAACAGAAAATTACACCATGCTTCTTCAGCTTTTCTTTGTAGGTTGTCGCTACCGAAACCGAATCAAACACCGCATCCACGGCCACATTGGCGAGTTGCTTCTGTTCAGTTAAAGGAATGCCTAACTTCTCGAACGTGCGCAACAACTCGGGGTCAACTTCATCGAGGCTGGCTAAGGCAGCCTTCCGCTTTGGCGCGCTGTAGTAGATAACGTCCTGATAGTTGATGTCCGGATAAGAAATGTTCGGCCAGTGCTTCGGCTCGGTCATTGTCAGCCAATGCCGGTAAGCCTTCAGACGAAACTCCAACATCCAGTCAGGTTCATTCTTCTTGGCGACGATTAGACGAATGGTATCTTCCGACAAACCACGAGGGATTACATCGGATTCGATGTCAGTTACGAAACCGTATTTGTATTCCTGCCGACCTAATATTTCTGCTGTGCTCATCTGTATTGTGCCGTATCAATCGGCCGTCACGCTTGTACGCGACTCGTCTCCATTTTTTGTCTCTGAATCTTATGCAAGACTGCGTCTACGTTGGCTTCAGTACCTAAGAGTTGCGACAGTGTTATATCGGACAACGCGTTGTCAACAATCTGATGCAACTCAACGATGACCGGCCGGATGCCGCAATCTCCGGTATGGACACATGACGCCAAAACGCCCGTATAACTCTTACAGTGAGTTTCCACGCGTTCGTCGTCGAGCACGCTGATCACTTCGTTTAGATGAATGTCCGCGGCAGCGCGTGCCAGGCGATAGCCGCCTTTGGTTCCCCGCTGCGACTGGACCAGTCCAGCCTTATTCAGAATCCACATCAGCTTCCCGGCATTCGCAACGGAAATTCCCTCCAGGCGCGCAATTTGCGCCAAGGTCAGCGACTCACCTTGTGCGTCAGCCCGCGCCAGCTGCAGCAGGCAGCGCAATCCATACTCTTCTTGTGCCGATATCTTCATATGTTGTCCAAACGGACGAAGGCAGTTTAACTAATCCTTACTTTTTAGTCAACAATGGGTAAGTGGTTGGCCGTGTTGCAGATGCGGATGGAATGCCCAGTCGTGAGCTTACAGTGTGAAGTTGAAGTCGATGTAGCCGGTGACACGAATGGGGCGGCCCTCACTCGATGAGGGTGAAAAAAGCCATTGCCTCGCGGCGGACTCTGCGGCGGTGCGGAGCAGGGTCGGGCCATCTGTTTTCGGCAGTTCCACAACCTTGCCCTTCTCATCGAGAATCACGTAAACGCGCACCATCCCCGCCATCCCCACTTGCCGGGCGAGGGGTGGATAGTGTGGCAATACTCTCCTGGTTGCGATCGAGTTTAGTGGGCCCTTATCGACAGACTTGGCGATGTCCCTGGGGTTGTTCGAAGTTGAACTGGCTTCAGATTTCTGTGCTGTTGTTGTGTTATCTGCGGCATGATTCGATTCGATTTGAGGCGGCGCCCCTGCGTTCGTTTTCACGCTGCTCGTTGAACCTGGCGTACTGGCGGCCGGTATTATTGACTTCTTCGGCGGCAAAACAGGCATGGCTCCGAGCGAGGCAACTTGCGTCTGTGAAGATGCCAGCACTTCGCGAACACTCGAATACTCGGATGACCAGGCCGATTGATCCTCGGCATCCTTTGCCAGCGACACGCGAAGTCCAAGCACATCTTCCAACAACGATAGCGAATCGTAGGCCTTTCGCTCGCCGGCTATTGTCTTGGCCTGAACTACCATGCGTTCGATCAGCGATCGCAGACGATTCAAATCGTTGGCGGCCTCGGGCTGGAGATTGGGATCGGCGATGTTGATACCGAAACTACGGTAACGCGAGAGGTGGCCGCGAGCCCCGTTTACGGCTTGACCGGCAAGCGCGAAATAAGTGCGCAGCGAATCTTCATTGCGGCCCGCGTCCGCTCGAAAACTCTCATCGAGCAGTGCCTCGGCACGGGTGTAATTCCCCACTTCGAGATAGAGGTTCATGAGCATGACCGAAGTAATATTGCGGAGTGTGGGTTCTTTCGTCGCTGCTCTAGCCGACTCAAGCTCAGTTGCTGCCGTCTCCAACTGGTGCGCCGCCAGCAATGCCTTGGCACGTTCGATCCGGCCCTGATCCAACTCGGCAGACTTTGCCGCATCAATAAAGGACTGGGCCTGTAAGCCTGCACAGGAAAGAAGAAAAACAAGCAGGATGTGGATAGTTCGCAGCGCCTGAGGGACGGGGGCAATTTTTCGGTTCACTAAAGAGGCTCCTATATAAATGCAAAAGCGAGCGTAAAACGCTCGCTTACAAGTTCATCAAAATTTTCGGGGCCATTATATTCGATCAGGTCCAGATGGCAAGTCACCATGCTAGCAATGGCTTCGCTCCTGGCGTTCCCAGGCTCCTGGCTACTTGATCGCGGTACCTTTGCGCACTGGCCTTAATCTCCACTTCATTGAGCGTTAAGAGCCGGCGATTCCGCATGACGATGCGACCGTTAATGATCACGGTTTCGACATCGTTCGATTTTGTCGCGTAAACGAGATCGGAGTAGACGTTATACACGGGAATCCGGTTGAGCGAATCGCGTTCAACAATCACCAGATCAGCGCGCTTTCCAATTTCAATCGAGCCAATTTCATTCTCGAGGTGTAGAGCCTGGGCTCCGCGAATAGTGGCCAATTCAAAAGCCTGTTCCGCAGACATCACTTTCGGGTCACCGCTGAAAACCTTGTGAAGTTTCGCTGCCGTGTCCATCTCTTCCCACATGTTCAGGTCGTTATTCGACGCAGCCCCATCGGTGCCCAGTCCCACTATCAACCCTTCGGCTAACATTTTTGGTACTGGCGAAACCCCGGCCGCTAGTTTCATATTCGACTGCGGATTATGAATTACGCCAACTCCAAGCCGTTTCAAGACGCCAATCTCCGAAGGACTCGGCCAAATCACATGGGCTGCAATTACTCTGTTGTTCAGAAAGCCGATTCGTTCCAGATAATCAATTGGACTTGCCCCCTTGGTCTTAATGCTGTCGTCCACTTCCCTCTTTGTTTCTGAGACGTGCGTGACGATCGGCGCGCCCGTTCGATCTGAGAAAGCTCTTGCGGCCTTAAGGTGCTCTTCCGAAACTGTGTAGGGTGCATGTGGGGCTATTGCCGGGGTTATCAGTTCATGGCCCTGCCACTTTTTTACAAACCGCTCGACGTAGGCCATTCCTTCAGCGTTGGTCTTGTTATCCGCTACCGGGAAATCAATAATCGTTTCACCCAAAACGCCGCGCACGCCCGCTTTCGCAGTCTCATCCGCAATCGCGTCTTCGAAGTAATACATGTCGCAGTAGGTCGTAGTCCCGCCGCGAATCATTTCGGCCAGACCCAGACGCGTGCCCGCGCGCACAAATTCTTCAGAGACATTCTTCGCTTCGGCCGGAAAGATATATTTCGTCAACCAATCCTGTAAGTCGAGATCGTCCGCGAGCCCGCGAAACAAAGTCATCGGGATGTGGGTATGCCCATTGATAAGTCCGGGAATGATGAGGTTGCCGGCGGCGTTAATCGTTTGCGGCGCCCTGTAGCTTCTTGAGATATCGGCGCGCAATCCGACCGCAATGATGCGTCCGCCGAGCACAGCCACACCTGCGTCCTGGATCACACGACGCTCTTTATCCATCGAAACAAGTGTCCCACCCAACACCAAAAGATCGACTTGCTTCATGCGACGTCCCTTTCGTTGGGCGCTGGCAGGCAACGCGTACGCAAGAATCACGGCAGTGAGCGTGATGATGACAATGGTTTTCTTTAGCATATGACTAAACGTATTCGCGGTCGCCGTAAAACTAATAAAACGTCCTGAACAAGTTGTTGAAACGTTCGTGGTTTCATCCCCTCGTTTGGGAGGGGGTTAGGGGAGGATGCGAAGCTTGGCGCGCTAAAGCCCTCTCCCCAACCCTCTCCCAAAAGGAGAGGGAGAAAGACTTCAAACTAATCTTTATGAGCGCCGCTAAGAAAGCGAGCGTCGAAAGCGCGTGGTAACAATTCCTTAATCGAACATTGTTCCGTTTCGCCATGCAGGTTGGCGAGAACAAGTTGCGCGTTCTTGCAGAACTCCCAAATAATTTGCCGGCAGGTGCCGCACGGCGGTGTTAACGCTTCGGTGTCGGCGACAATTGCAAGCTCAGTGAAGTCTCGTTCGCCTTCTGACAGCGCCTTCCAGATAGCAACCCGCTCTCCGCAAACAGTCAGACCATAACTCGCGCTTTCCACGTTGCATCCGGTGTAGACTTTTCCCTCCGCGGTCCTTACCGCCGCCCCGACCAGGAAATCTGAAAAGGGTGCAATCGAATGCAGTCTTGCCTGCTTCGCTATTTCAATTAGCTCCTGCAAACTCTCCTCGCTCAAGATTGGCCTCCAACCGAGGTCAACGCGCCTGCCAACCTCTCGCGAATTTTTCCACTTATCAAATCAATGCTCACCAGATTATGCCCACCTTCCGGAATAATGACGTCAGCGTAGCGTTTCGAAGGCTCGACGAATTGCATGTGCATGGGCCGAACCGTGCCGATGTATTGCTCGATAACCGATTCAACTGTGCGGCCACGCTCGGCAATGTCGCGGCGCAAACGGCGAATAAAACGAATGTCGTCAGGCGTATCAACGAAGACTTTGATGTCCAATTGCTCGAGCAAGCGAGGATCGGCAAAAATCAGGATCCCTTCAACTATCACAATCGGTTTTGGATCGACCGCGCGCGTTTCGTTTAAGCGTGTGTGCGTGCGGAAATCGTAAATCGGCAGGTCAATTGGTTCACCCGCTCTCAACTTGCGCACATGATTGACGAGCAAGTCGTTGTCGAGCGCATCCGGATGATCAAAATTTGCAACCTGCCGGTAGTCCAGTGGCAGGTCCTTCAAGTTGCGGTAGTAAGAATCCTGCTGAATGAAGACGACTTCACTGGCGCGCACCGTCTCTAAGATACGGTTTGCTACCGTCGTCTTGCCCGAACCGGTGCCGCCGGAAATGCCGATGATTAAGCTCACGAAAATCTTCCTAGTGGCATAGACTTTAGTCTGTAGCTGCGGCGGCCGATACTCTAGTCTAGGTTTATGTTAAGCAAGCTGACACAGACTAAAAGTCTATGTCACTAAGGCACTTTGGCAATAATTCGTCGCAGCAATTGCGCGAAGGTTGTTCGAACGCGCTCGCCAGTCTCCATCACTTCTGCGTGATTGATAGGTTGTTCGCTGATTCCGGCGGCCATATTCGTGATGCAGGAAATTCCAAGCACGTTCATGCCCATCTGTCGGGCCACGATCGCTTCCGGCACGGTGCTCATCCCGACCGCATCAACCCCGAACGAGCGCAGCATGTGTATCTCAGCAGGTGTTTCATAACTGGGTCCTGCCAATCCTGCGTAAATGCCACGACGGAGGCTCACGCCTAATTCACGCGCTTCATCAATCGCCAGTTCCTGCAACTCGCGCGAGTAAACTTCAGACATATCGGGAAACCGCGGGCCAAAACGCTCGTCGTTGGGGCCGCGTAGTGGGTTCACTCCCATCAAATTTAGATGATCGCTGATGACCATCAACGCGCCCTGACTCAGTTGCACATTCACGCCGCCCGCTGCGTTTGTCAGTATCAACGTATCGATACCCAGCAGTTTGAAGGCTCTGATCGGAAACGTGACTTGCTCCAGCGAGTAGCCCTCATAAAAGTGGACCCGGCCCTGCATTGCCACTACGTTGTTCTGTTCGACTTTGCCAACGACGAGTCGACCGGCATGTCCCTGTGCCGTGGAAGATGCAAAACCGGATATCTCCGCGTAAGGAATTGCTACTGAATCTGCAAACTCATCGGCAAACCCACCGAGACCGCTTCCGAGCACCAGAGCAACGCGAGAAGGAACGCTGGTGCGCGCACGAATCTCGTTTGCAGCCCGCTCCGCGCGTGCATACAAATCTGTTTGGGCCTTGGCTTCAGACACGTTTCCGTTCATCCATTCACAACTGAAATGCGTTGGACGCTATTTCTCCTTTTGATACGGAATGCCGAGTGCGCGCGGCGGACGAGACGAGCCAATGAAGCCAGCGAGCACAATGATTGTCAGGAGGTAGGGGACCATCTGAATAAATTGCACTGGAATATCGTCGCCCGGGGTTTGTCGCAACAGGGTCGCCAGGACAGCCGGTAGTTTTATCGCCCCCTGCATCTGAATTGAAATGGCTTCAGTGAGGCCAAACAACAGACAGGCCAGCAACGTCTGCACCGGCCGCCACTTGCCGAAGATCAGCGCGGCTAGAGCTATGAAGCCGCGACCCGAAGTCATGTTTCGCGTGAACAGAGAAGACTGCCCAATTGAAAGATACGCGCCGCCAATTCCTGCAAGCGCTCCTGACAGCAACACAGCGAAATACTGAATTCGCGAAACGTTGACGCCCGCAGCATCTGCAGCCTCGGGATTCTCACCAACCGACCTTAGCCGCAAGCCGAAAGGTGTTTTATACAGCACGTACCAACCCAGTGGCACAAGCACAAATGCAATGACAATAGGGGTCCAGGGAATGAGCTGGTCTTTTGGAATTTGCGGCGTTGAGCCCGAAGAAAGAAAGAACGCGCCACTCAAAAAGGCGGGCAAACCAAGCATCAAAATATTGATAGCAGTGCCCGTCACAACCTGATCGGCCTTAAAACGAATTGTGGCTACTGCATGAATGCCGGCAATCAGCATCCCGGCGGCCACGCCCGCAGCCAGTCCAACAAAAGGATTACCTACTGCATAGGTCACTGCGGCGGCGGTGAATGCTCCTGCCAACATCATGCCTTCAAGAGCAATGTTGATAATACCTGCGCGCTCAGAAAACATTCCGCCCAGGGCCGCCAAAATTAACGGCGTAGCCAGCCGAATGGTCGACCAAATAAGCGCTATCGTGAAAATCTCAGCCATCGCTTTACACCTTTGAGCGCCGCAATAAACCAAATCGCCCGAATGAACCGCGGAAGAATGCTTCAGCCGCGACAAACAAAATGATCATGCCCTGCAACACCTGCACGATGTCTTTGGTAACGTATTGCGAAAACCCGTCCACGTGGATGCCACCGCGCTGCAGAATCGCAAACAGAAGCGCCGCAAGCAGCACGCCTACGGGATGATTGCGTCCAAGCAAAGCGACGGCAATTCCAGCAAAGCCATAGTTATCAGAAAATCCGTCGTAGTAACGATAACGATAACCGAGCACTTCGTTAATGCCGACCATGCCGGCGAGCGCACCGGAGATGGTCATGGCGATAATGATCTGCTTGCGGATCGAGATGCCGCCATATTCAGCCGCAGTTGGATTCGAACCCGTCGCCCGTAATTCATAGCCCCACTTGGTGCGCCAGAGGAAAAGATAGACAAGCACGCAACAGAGCAGTGCCAGGATGAATGCCAGGTTGAGCGGAATGCGTTCAGGAAATCCCGGCAGAAATCTTCCAATGCGTGCGATGTGGGCGGTGCCGCCGATCTCGGTAGTCTGCATAATCGGATCGCCCGGAGTTTTGTAGTGATACTGCGTAAAGTAACTGCATAGGGCAACAGCGATAAAGTTCAACATGATGGTGTTGATGACTTCATGTGAACCAAATCGCGCCTTCAAGACTCCGGGAATAGCGCCCCAGAAACCGCCCGCGACAATTGCGGCGAGGAAACATAGCGGCAGCAGCAGCCACGCTGGCATGTGCGCCAACGTGATGCCCACCCAGGCGGTAGCGAACGCCGCTACATATAATTGTCCTTCGGCGCCGATGTTGAGCAAACCGCAACGAAAGGCAACCAACACGGCAAGGCCGGTAAAGATTAACGGCGTCGCGTAGAAAAGCGTGTAGCCGATACCGTCAGGCCACGACAAGGCACTGCCGATCAGTAGCTTGTACGCAACGAGCGGATCGTCGCCGATTATGAGAATCAGGATGGCGCCGACAAGGAAAGCCGCGATGACGGCGATCAGTGGGAAAAGCAGTTCACGCAAAA
>JBPCLZ010000167.1:0-5561 GCA_051002775.1 Pyrinomonadaceae bacterium
CATCTACTCGGTGTACTCGATGAAAGAAACAAAAGCATTACCCCAGCTAAAGGCTGGCATGGTAAGTGCTCAAAAGTGTAAACGATGTCCCCGGTCTAAAACGTAAACTATGTCCGGCTTGCACAGACGTCAAACTTCAGTTTATCAACCAACTGAAGTACGATGTCGCGACAAACTAAAGTTTGCCGGACAGCCGCACACGTGAATCAGTTTCTAAGCCTTCGTTCTTTTGCCAAGATCAATTGGAGTTTGCGCATTCTTGGCAAACGTCCTGACAACTTCCACGAAGTAAGAACCACGTTACAAACGATCTCGCTGCACGATCAGCTTAATTTTGAATTGAGCGAAGATCGTCATGTCTCACTTTCCTGCAACGACCCGGAAATCCCCACGGATGAACAGAATCTAATTGTGCGCGCGGCGCATGCGTTGCAGGATCGCTATTCGATCAGCAATGGTGCGCGCGTAAAGCTCGAGAAAAACATTCCCACGCAAGCCGGGCTTGGCGGCGGATCTTCCAATGCGGCTGTTGCGCTGCTGGCGCTTGCGCGTCTGTGGCAGATCAATGCCGGCGCCGGTGAGCTTATAGAAATTGCGGCCGGCCTGGGGGCGGATGTGCCGTTCTTTTTGTTCGGCGGCTGCATGTTGGCAACCGGCACCGGGACGACACTTTCGGCGTTACCGGATGATGGTGCTCTTAACCTAATAATCATCGCTCCTACCGCCAACGTATCCACTAGCACTGCCTACGCGTCTCTCAAGGCTGCTTCCTTGACAAGCGATACGCCCGAATTTATTCTCTCCAGTTCGCAAATGGCGGCCGATTCCGGTGATTCACTTCCGTGGTTGCGCAGTGATTTTAAGAACGATTTCGAGCCCGTGATCTTTGATATTTATCCTGAGATTAGACGAGCAAAAGAAATGCTGATTGCGGCCGGCGCCACCGCAGCTTTATTGACGGGAAGTGGCTCGAGCGTATTCGGCGTCTTTGTGGATCACGGATCTCAACAGCAAGCTCTCGAGAAAATTCAAGGTGAAGCGGGATGGCGGATAATGCCCTGTGTTACAGTGTCCAGGAGCGAATACCGGCACGAGATTGGCGAGGAAGTTTTTCGTTCGTACGCTCTTTAAACTCTGATTCGAAATTGGGGCGTAGCCAAGTGGTAAGGCACCGGTCTTTGGAACCGGCATTCGTTGGTTCGAATCCACCCGCCCCAGCCAAATTCGTTAAAGTGATGAGTGATGAGTATAATGAGTGACAGGCAAAAGCGCACTTCACTCATTACTCATCACTCATCACTCATCACTTAACTTATGAGCACAACCGGAGGCATCAAGGTCTTTTCGGGCAACGCAAACCCGAAACTGGCGGAGGAGATTGCACGCCATTTGGGTTGCGATATGGGGCGTGCTTTTACGGAACGCTTCTCCGATGGCGAGTTTAATTTTCAAATCGATGAGAACGTGCGCGGCGGCGACGTTTTTATTGTGCAACCAACTTGCCCACCGACCGACGAGCACTTGATGGAATTGCTGATCATGCTCGACGCGTTTCGCCGCTCTTCGGCTGAGCGCATCACGGCAGTGATTCCATACTACGGTTACGGCAGGTCCGACAAAAAGGACCGTCCGCGCGTGCCGATTTCGGCTCGGCTGGTGGCGAACCTGATTACTGTGGCAGGCGCTGATCGCTTGTTGACAATTGATTTGCACGCGGCACAGATTCAGGGTTTCTTTGATATTCCGGTGGACCACCTTTATTCGGCGCCGGTGATGATTGGGTATTATCAGGATAATCCGCTGCCCAATTTGACTGTCGTGGCGCCGGACACAGGGGGTGCCGAGCGTGCACGCGCATACGCCAAACGACTGGATGCCGAACTCGCACTGTGCGATAAGCGCCGCGAAAAGGCCAATGTCGCTGAAGTAATGAACGTGGTTGGCGACGTCCGTGGACGCAGTTGTTTGATTGTCGACGACATGTGTGACACGGGTGGCTCCTTGACTAAGGTGGCTGCGGCGTTGAAGAATGCAGGAGCCGAAAGAATTCATGCCTGCTTTACGCATGCAGTTTTGTCAGGGCAGGCCGTAAAACAGCTCGATGAATCGGAAATCGAGCAGATTATTATTACGAACACGATTCCGTTACGCGATCACGCGTGCGAGTTGAAAAAAATAAAGGTCCTTAGCATCGCGCCGCTTCTGGCGAAAGCGATCAAGTCGATCCACGAGGAAACCAGCGTTTCCTCGCTCTTCGTTTAGCGAAGGGCAAACACTGATGGCTTAAATAGAAGTCCATCAGCGACCGGCAACATTGCCGATTGCCGATTGCCAATTGCCGATTTGAAGAGCCCGCTATATGCGTCCGGGTTTCAATCGGAAATTGGAATCGGAAATCGGAAATGATTTCGGTCGCTGAACGTTTGTAAAGAGGAGTAGTCATGGCAGAACAGAAAGACATAACGGTCCGCGCAACGACGCGAGAAGGTCGCGGAAAAAATGATGCGCGCCGCGCCCGAGTCGCGGGTATGGTTCCAGTGACAGTTTATGGCGGTGAAGGCGGCACGCTTGCTGCGCTCGCACCATTGCGGGAACTGGCTGCGATTCTTCGTTCAGAATCGGGACGCAATACGATTTTCACGCTCGACATCGAAGGCGTCGGCCCAAGCGAAGTGATGTTTCACGACCGCCAGGTTGATCCTGTGCGCGGTCGCCTGATGCACGCTGATTTCACCCGGCTCGTGAAAGGCCAGAAGATCGAAGTTACAGTCCCACTGCATCTCGTTGGCGAGCCGGTTGGTGTTCGCGAAGAGCAGGGTGTGCTTGAACAAATCATTCGCGAACTTGAGATACGTTGCGAGCCTCGTGAAATTCCCGACGTCATAAATGTCGATGTTTCACATCTTGGTGTTCATGATGTGATTCACATATCTGATATCCAGGTAGACGAGCGCATTGAAATATTGAATCCGCCCGAAACCGTGGTTGCGACCGTAGGCATCGTGAAAGAGGAGCCAGTGGCCGCACCTGTGGTTGAAGCTGAAGGACCGGCTGAGCCGGAAGTCATCGGCAAGGGCAAGAAGGAAGAGGAAGAAGGCGGCGAGCCGGAGAAGGGCGAGAAGGGCAAGAAGGAATAACTGCGGGTCTTTGGACTTGGGTCTTTGGTCTTTTGAGAGTTGGCTGCCACGCTCAGAGCCTGAAGTGCAATGGCCAAAGACCAAAAGCCTAAGACCAAAGTCCAATTGAGATCGGCTTGGAAATGTTTCTCATTGTGGGATTAGGCAATCCAGGCGCCGAGTATGAGTGGTCGCGCCACAACCTCGGCTTCATGTTGATTGACAAATTAAGCGCAGATTGCGGGATGGATGTATCGCGTCGCGAGTGTCAGTCGCGTGTCGGTCGCGGAGAGATTGAAGGCCGAGCGGTCAAGTTGGTTAAGCCGCAGACTTACATGAATCTCAGCGGTGAAGCGGTTACCTGTCTTTTACGCAAGCACAAGCTGGCTGAACCCGGCGAGCAGCTGATCGTGATATCGGATGACCTGGCGTTGCCGTTTGGAAAGATTCGCATTCGCGCGCGCGGTTCGGCAGGTGGGCACAACGGCCTGAAGTCGATTATCAGCTCGTTGGGCACGAACGAATTTACGCGGCTGCGAATGGGCATCCAGCCAGAGCACCCGATTAACGACTCGAAGAGGTTTGTGCTGGATAAATATCCGCGGGCTGCCATAGCGGAAGTTGAAAAGATTTTAGATAAAAGCGCTGAAGCGCTCCATGCCATTTTGCGAGATGGCGTTTTGAAAGCAATGAGTACGTACAACAGTGACAAGTGACAAGTGACAGGTAACAAGCAAGCCAAATTCGGTGCGTACTTGTCACTTGTCACCTGTTACCTGTCACTCTCAAGGAGAAAGATGGAAACGAAAAGACAATACGAAGTGGTGTTCATCGTTGAATCAACGATGGAAGATGACGAGGTCACGCGGCTGACGGACACGCTAAAACAGATTGTTACCGATCAGGGCGGCACCGTAACCAAAACCGAGAGCCTTGGCCGGCGTCCGCTCGCCTACGAAATCCTGCACAAGACGGAAGGTAATTTCGTGCTGCTGGAGATTGAAGGATCTGGTCGCGAGCTCGCGGAGCTTGAGCGTCGCATGCGCGTGAATGATCGAATTATTCGTTACATCACCGTTAGGGTTGACGAGGATCGACGGCGTGCCGAAAAGTTTAGAGCCAAGCGTGCGCGTAAAGCTGAGAAGAGACCCGGCAGCCAGCGCAGCGAAACACGAAGCTCGGCGCCAACCGAGTTTGTCGCCGCCGAAGAAGAAGCGGAGGACGCGGCGTAATCTGCTGACCGAATCAAAAATCAGTACGGAGCGAATCGCCCTTACTATTTACCATTTACGATTTACCAGTTGAGGAAGCTATGACAACTAACTATGAAGATCGCGACCGTGGTCGCCGGTTCAACGGAGACGAGGATTTCGATAGAGGTCGCTCGCAGGGCCGCGGTGGACGGCGCATGCGTCGCCGACGAATTTGCCGTTTTTGCATTGAGAAAGTCGACATAATCGATTTTAAGGACGCCCGGTTCCTGCAAAACTATATTCCCGAGCGCGGCAAGATTTTGCCACGCCGCATCTCAGGCAACTGCGCCATTCACCAGCGCATGCTGGCTGAGGCGATTAAACGCGCGCGCAACATTGCGTTGCTGCCTTACACAACGGACTAATGAGGAGTTGAGGAAATGGCGCACACAAGAATACTTTTACGAAAAGACGTAGACGATCTCGGCGCGCGTGGTGAAATCGTGCGCGTGCGATCGGGTTACGCGCGCAATTATCTGCTGCCTCGCAAGCTGGCTGTGGAAGCGACTACCACCAACGTTAAACAGATCGAAGCGGAGCGCGCCCGGCTGTTAAAGAAGGAAGCGACTGAACGCGCAACGGCACAGGGACAAGCTGATCAACTCGGCACGCTGGCGCTCGAATTCAAGCGCAAAGCAGGTGAGCAGGGAGCGCTCTACGGCTCAGTTACTTCGATGGACATTGCCGAAGAGCTGAAGCAGCGCGGCTACGAAATCGACAGGCATCGCATTCATTTGCGTGAACCACTAAAACGACTGGGCGACTTTACCATCCCGCTGCGCCTGCATCGCGAGGTCACAGTTGATCTCAAGGTGAAGGTGGCGGCCGAAGGCGATGTAATCGTGGGTCACATGACTCCGGAGCAGGAAGCAGAACTCGCGAAAGAAGGGGAATCCGCTAACGAAGAAGCAACCGAAGCCGCCGAGTAAAAAAAACAACCTCCTTTCCCATAATATGTAGTCACGACGCTGTAAGTTTTGATATGACTTGCAGCGTCATTTTTTTGCATGAGCTTGTTAGCAATTAACGAATAGAACTGATTAATAAACAGCGCCAAAGGCGCGCAATGTAATAGCGTGTGCCGAGCATGTTCGACGACTTGAGGGTGAAAGTCCCTTTCCAACCTGATGGAGGTGAAGGATAGCAAAGCGCAAGGGCGTTGTCGTGAGGCAAGGTCTGAAGGAAGCGTGGA
>JBPCLZ010000168.1:0-1811 GCA_051002775.1 Pyrinomonadaceae bacterium
CGTGCATACTGTTCGCTTGTCACTTCTCCTCTCAGCTCCCATTCCTCGGCCAAGCGACCGTACCAGTGTCCGTTTACTTCACCCTTTTCGCCGTAGTAGTTCTCGGTCTTGTTGGTGTAGTCCTTCTGGTAGTAGGTTTCCGCTTGCCCTCCCGACAGCGCGTTGCTCATGGTCATCATGGCCGTACCTCAGAAGCCGATATCGATGTCATCGATCATTTCTGAAGTGATCTCGGTAGAGCGCTTGCCTTGGCCATTGCCATTCGGGGCTGTAGCGACGAGACCATTCGAGGCATTAGCCACAAGCTTGAGTGCCGGCTCCTTCACTTCCTTCTGGACAACCGGCTTGCGCGGGCGCGGTATGAACGACGGTGCTACCTGCGGCCGATTAATTGGCTCGATACGAAACGGCACTACTGAGTCCGCGTACTTCCAATAGCCATGAAGATTCGGCAACGCCATGATTTGTTCTTTGCTGACAACAAAACGACGCTCTGTGAACGTCGAGTAATTGATCGAATCTCTCCCGTTTGCCTGGACTGTCGCGGTCGTGCCGATCCTTGGTCGTTCTTTTTCTTCTTCGCCGATCATTTCCGAGACCCAGCGCGCAGACTCAGGCTCATTGCAGCGAAACAGAATCTTCGTATGCGAAGATGCCAGCATCGTGGCCGCACCTCGGCCATAGTGCTCTTCGAACTGTGACTTGTTCTGCGTTCCGAGCACCATCTTGACGCCGTACTTGCGTGCTTCAACCAAAGTTGACTTAAGTATCGGCAGGTGTTTCAGGGAATGAACTTCATCGATCATCATCCAGCATGGGCGTTGGCCTGAAACCGAGTAGCTACTGCCCAATAGATTTCCTAGCAGTATGTTGATCCATGCCGCATGCAATCTTCTGAGCGCTTCTCTGGTGCTGTGAGTCGAAGTAATGAAGATCCAACCTTCGCGTCGTCTCGCCCACTTTTCTAAACTCAGCCAGCGTTTAGGTGACTCTTCAGACGGCGGCAAGAGCTTGAAAGATTCTCCTATCTCGGAAAGCGTGGCCAGTACTCCGCCTCTTTGTCCTTTAGCGTCTTTGTCGATCAGGTGTGCGTGTTCCGTTCCGGCGACGCAGTAATCAACAAGTTCTTCATCCGATAGCATTTCCACAATTCGCTCGGGGCGAGGGTTGAATTTCAGCATTTGAGCAAAGATGCTTCTCGCGGCCTTAACGAAGAATTGTGTGTTGGGTGCAGCATGCTCGGGATTTGGAAAAAAGCTCTCGGCTATGAACTGTCTCAACGGCACACCCGCCTCCTCATCCGCCGTGCCGTGTTCATAAGCGGGCATCCAGTAAGGACAACGGGCGTCCAGCGGATTCAAAACGATGTCACTGTTAGGATCGAAATGCCTTTCGATGAACTCGCCAGCCGGGTCATAGCAGACAACTGCCTCCTGCGGTCTTCTTTCGGCGATCCGGTCTAACAGTTGGTGGATAACCTGGCTCTTGCCCGTTCCTGGATCGCCCAGGAGTAAGAGCCCTTCATTCTCCTCAATGCGCGGCACACTTAGCGTGTAGCTGCGCGGTTTGATTCCGACGAATTGTCTCAGTGCGTTGATCATGCCCTCCCCTCCTTAGGCAGCCACGTAGACTGTGAATAGGTATCCAAGCTGTTTCCGGTGCTCGCGAGCGTAAGATTTGGGTAACAGCTCTCGCGTGCCTCGGATCGGTTCGCCCTTGAGGTAACGTTGTTGCGCGAACACGTCCAGCGCCGTCAATGCTGTTATTCCAATGCAGAAGATCAGGATCGCGCCTCCCCATGCGGGTCGCCA